>CAIMNT010000136.1 GCA_903842855.1 uncultured Actinomycetes bacterium | reverse complement strand
TATCAAGTCCAACGCCTCAGCCGAACTTATGAAGCTCGCCGAGTTAACTGGCGCTCCAGTCGTAACGACATTAATGGCACTTGGCTCTTTCCCCGATAGCCATCCGCAACACCTAGGTATGCCTGGCATGCATGGAACCGTTGCCGCCGTCACCGCGTTACAAAAGGCAGATTTACTGATTACCCTCGGCGCTCGATTCGATGATCGAGTTACCGGAAAGCTTTCATCCTTTGCTCCGAACGCAAAGATTATTCACGCCGATATTGATCCTGCCGAGATCGGCAAGAATCGCGTTGTTGATGTTGCGCTCGTAGGTGACCTCAAGGCGACTATCAACGCCTTACTCCCAGAACTTCAATCTCAATTCGCAAAGTCAAAGCCAGATCTTGGCGCCTGGTGGGAACAATGCAACAGTTGGCGCGCTCGCTATCCACTCGGATTCGATGAGCCAAGCGATGGTTCAGTCTCACCTCAATACGTCATCCAACGTCTAGGTCAGATCGCGGGACCTGATGCCATTTACGTAGCAGGTGTTGGCCAACATCAGATGTGGTCATCGCAATTTGTTAATTACGAGAAGCCGCGTACCTGGATCAACTCGGGTGGCCTTGGCACTATGGGTTTTGCAGTTCCTGCTGCAATGGGCGCCAAAGTTGGAGCGCCAGATACTGTTGTCTGGGCGATTGATGGAGATGGTTGTTTCCAGATGACTAACCAAGAGTTGGTTACCTGCGCGCTTAACAATATTCCTATCAAGGTAGCGATTATCAACAATGAGTCGCTCGGCATGGTTCGGCAATGGCAGACCTTGTTCTATAACGAGCGCTACTCCAATACCGATCTCCACTCAAAGCGGATTCCTGATTTTGCAAAGTTAGCCGAGGCGATGGGTTGCGTTGGACTTCGTTGTGAGAGCAAAGAGGATGTAGATCGCGTTATCAACGAGGCAATGGCTATTAATGATCGACCTGTAGTTGTCGACTTCAGCGTTCATCGAGATGCGATGGTCTGGCCGATGGTTGCGGCCGGTACATCAAACGATGACATTGTGATTGCTAAGTCGATGGCTCCTATCTGGGATTCACAGGAGTTATAAATGAGCACACATACACTCTCTGTCTTAGTTGAGAACAGCCCAGGAGTCCTGGCCAGAGTTGCATCTTTATTCTCTCGCCGTGGCTACAACATCGATTCATTGGCGGTCGGTCCCACAGAGGATCCAAATGTTTCTCGCATGACCATCGTCGTTAATGTAGAAGGTCATGCCCTCTCCCAAGTTATTCAACAAACCGACAAGCTCATCAATGTTTTAAGCATTGTTGAACTTGATCCCATCGCATCGGTGCAGCGCGAGCTCTTGCTCGTCAAGGTAAGCACAACTCCAGAAAGTCGCTCTCAAGTACTTGAGACTGTTCAACTTTTTCGCGCCAAGGTGGTCGACGTGGCACAGGATGCCGTCACGATCGAAGCGACCGGCAATAGCGAGAAGATCCAAGCGCTCTTGCGCGTGCTTGAGCCATATGGCATCAAAGAATTGGTCCAATCCGGTCTCGTAGCGATGGAGCGCGGATTGAAACCAGGAAAATCACATCAACCGGATCACGACTAAGAAAGGCAGACCATAAAGTGGCTACCCAATATCACGACGAAGATGCAGATCTATCGATCATTCAATCAAAGAAAGTTGCCGTCATTGGTTATGGCTCACAAGGTCATGCACATGCACTCTCACTTCGCGATAGTGGAGTCGATGTTCGCATTGGTCTTGCCGAAGGTTCAGCATCGCGCGCTAAGGCAGAGGCTGAAGGACTTCGCGTCCTCTCCGTTGCAGACGCCGTTAAAGAGGCCGATGTAGTAATGCTTCTTGCACCAGACCACGTACAACGCCATATTTACAACGATTCAATTAAGCCGAACCTCAAGCCTGGCTCAGCCCTCTTCTTTGGACATGGATTTAATATCCGGTTTGGTTACATCAAGCCTGAGGCAAATGTTGACGTTGCCATGGTCGCTCCTAAGGGTCCAGGTCACTTGGTTCGTCGCGAGTATTCAGCCGGTCGCGGAGTTCCCGTCCTAGTTGCTGTTGAGCAAGATGCCACTGGCAATGCCTGGCCACTAGCACTTTCATATGCAAAGGCTATTGGTGGATTGCGCGCCGGTGGAATCCTGACCACCTTTACAGAAGAGACCGAGACCGACCTATTCGGTGAGCAATCAGTTCTCTGCGGCGGAGCATCGCAGCTCGTCCAGTATGGCTTTGAAACCTTGATCGAGGCTGGTTACCAACCTGAAGTTGCTTATTTCGAGTGCCTACACGAACTTAAGTTGATTGTTGATTTGATGTACGAAGGTGGAATCGCAAAGCAGCGCTGGTCGGTTTCAGATACCGCTGAATATGGAGACTATGTGTCTGGTCCGCGCGTCATTGATCCACACGTCAAGGAGAACATGAAGGCAGTTCTCGCAGATATTCAAAACGGAAGTTTTGCCAAGCGCTTTATCGATGATCAAGAAGCAGGTGCTCCAGAGTTCAAGGCACTTCGCGCGAAGGGTGAGGTTCATCCCATAGAGGCCGTTGGTCGTGAACTTCGCAAGATGATGTCATGGGTTAAGAGCTCATCCAAGGATGATTACAAGGAAGGATCTGCAGCCCGTGGCTAAACCCGTTGTTTTAATCGCTGAAGAGCTAAGCCCCGCGACCCTTGAGGCGCTGGGACCTGACTTTGAAGTGCGCAATGTTGATGGCGCTAATCGTGCTGATCTGCTTGCTGCACTTGCAGAAGGTGCAGATGCCGTATTGATACGTTCTGCAACAAAGATGGATGCAGAAGCGATCGCCGCTTCAAAGGGGCTTAAGGTAATTGCCCGCGCTGGAGTTGGAGTCGATAACGTCGATATCCCTGCTGCAACTGCTGCTGGAATCATGGTGGTTAACGCACCTACCTCCAATATTGTGAGCGCCGCCGAACTCGCTATCGCGCTTTTGTTGGCATCAGCTCGTTTCGTCTCTCCGGCCAATGCCGCGTTGCGTAATGGTAAGTGGGCCCGCTCCAAGTACACCGGCGCTGAGTTATTTGAGAAGACACTGGGCGTAGTTGGTTTTGGAAAGATTGGTCAGCTCGTAACAGCTCGTATGCAAGCTTTTGGGATGAACGTTGTCGCTTACGATCCATACCTGTTACCAGCACGTGCTGCTCAACTCGGCGTTCGTTTAGTCGAACTTGATGAACTACTTCGTGTTAGTGACTTCATCACAATCCACCTCCCAAAGACCAAAGAGACGGCAAATCTCATTGGCGAAGAGGCTCTCAAGAAAGTTAAACCCAGCGTTCGCATTATTAATGCCGCGCGAGGTGGAGTACTTGATGAGGCCGCTTTGTACACCGCTCTTGTTGAAGGTCGTGTTGCAGGTGCAGGTCTAGATGTATTCGCTACCGAACCTTGCACGGATTCACCACTCTTTGGTCTTGATCAAGTGGTTGCAACTCCACACCTTGGAGCTTCAACTGATGAAGCTCAAGAGCGCGCTGGAATTGCAGTTGCTGTATCAGTTCGCAAAGCGCTCTCTGGTGAGCTCGTTCCAGATGCTCTTAACGTTAAAGGCGGAGCGATTCACGAAGATATTCGTCCATCACTTCCACTCGTCGAGAAGATGGCACAGATCGCCACCATCATTGCTGGAGAACTTCCCACCTCACTCGATGTTGAAGTCCGTGGAGATATCTCCGGCCATGATTCCTCAGTTCTTGCCACCAGTGTTCTCAAGGGAGCGCTCGTTGCAGTTGGAGCCGAGTCAGTTACCTATGTAAACGCTCCAGGATTAGCCGCCGAGCGCGGAATGACCTCGTCGGTTACAACTAATCCAGAGAGCCCTGAGTACCGCAGCATGATCTCCTTGCGTGCTGCACTTCCAGATGGACGTTCCATCGTGGTTGATGGCACCTTGATGGGTATTCGCCGTGTTGAGAAGATCATCGCCATCAACGGTTTCGATCTCGATCTTCCACCAACAGAACACCTCTTATTCTTGCAATATGCAGATCGTCCAGGTGTTGTCGGAGCGGTAGGTGGAATTATCGGTGGAGCTGGAATCAACATTGCAGGAATGCAAGTTGCTCGCAGCGAAGCCGGTGGGCATGCCCTTATGGCGCTCAACGTTGACTCTGCAATATCTGCTGAGATCTTGACTAAGGTTTCACAAGAGACCGGAGCGGATCTCGTTCGCACAGTTTCCTTGGTCTCATAATGAAGGAATTTAAACTCGCGGTAATTGCCGGAGATGGAATCGGACCTGAGGTCGTTGCTGAGGGTCTTAAAGTCCTGGACAAGGTAGCTGCAAAGTACGACCTCTCCTTCACAAAGACTCATTACAACTTAGGAGCTGCGCACTGGCATGCCACCGGAGAAGTATTGAGCGATGAGACGATGGCAGAGATTGCAAAGGCAGATGTAATCCTGCTTGGTGCAGTTGGAGATCCAACCGTTCCCAGCGGAGTTTTAGAACGTGGATTGCTCCTCAAACTGCGTTTCGCATTCGATCAATATGTAAATCTGCGCCCAGCTAAATTGCACGCTGGAGTTAAGTCGCCACTTGCTACACAAGCCCCGATTGATTTCGTTGTCGTACGGGAAGGTACTGAAGGCCCATACGTTGGTGCCGGCGGAAATCTAGCCTTTGGAACAGATGCAGAGATTGCAACTGAAGAGTCACTCAATACCCGTCGCGGTGCTGAGCGTGTTATCCGCGATGCCTTTGCCCGTGCATCTGCACGTCCCCGCAAGAAGTTGACCCTGGTTCACAAGAACAATGTGCTGACGCATGCAGGTGGTTTGTGGACTCGCACATTCAACGAAGTTGCCAAAGAGTTTCCAGATATTGCCACGGATTACATCCATGTTGATGCCGCTTCAATGTTCTTTGTAACTAACCCTGAGCGCTTTGATGTTGTTGTCACCGATAATCTCTTCGGAGATATTCTGACCGACATCGCAGCAGCGATCTGCGGTGGAATTGGTCTTGCTGCTTCCGGAAACATCAATCCAACACGAAAATTCCCATCGATGTTTGAGCCGGTTCATGGATCAGCTCCAGATATCGCAGGAAAGTCACTCGCTGACCCAACAGCAACCGTAATGTCAGTCGCCATGCTGCTTGCTCATCTTGGTGAGCATGCTGCCGCTACTGATGTGGAGAGCGCTGTTGCAGCTGATTTACTCACGCGTGGAACTACCAAGAGAAGCACAGTTGAAATAGGCGATGCCCTGGCAGGAGCTATCTAAATGAAGATCATTCTCAACCCAAACCAGAATCCAACGAGCGATGCTGACCGCGCTTCCAAAATAGCAGCTGGTGGATTCGGCAAGTACTACACCGACAATATGGTGATCGCTGAGTGGAGTGAGGCTTCGGGTTGGGGCGATGCAGAACTGAGAGCGTATGGACCAATTTCAATGGATCCTGCGACCTCCGTGCTTCATTATGGCCAAGAGATCTTCGAAGGCCTTAAGGCATATTGCCAACCTGATGGGGGAGTAAGCCTCTTCCGTCCAGAGGCTAATGCAGATCGTTTTCGTAAGAGTGCAATTCGATTGGCACTTCCAGAATTGCCAATAGAGGACTTCGTCGCGACAGTTGAAGCGCTAGTACGTCAAGACATTAAATGGGTTCCGCAAAATGTTGGAGAGTCTCTATATATCCGCCCATTTATGATCGCGACTGAAGTTGGTTTGGGAGTTCGTCCAAGCAACCACGCAACTTATCTGGTAATCACGACACCTGCTTCTGCATACTTCAATCCCAACAAGGCTGTAACGGTTTGGATCTCAACGGAGTATGTCCGTGCTGCGCCAGGAGGAACGGGAGCTGCTAAGACGGGTGGCAACTACGCAGGTTCACTTCTTGCCCAAAAGCAGGCAGCAGCTGAAGGGTGCGATCAAGTGGTCTGGCTAGATGCAACAGAACGCAAGTGGGTTGAAGAGATGGGTGGCATGAATCTTTACTTTGTAAAAGGTAAGGGAAGCGATGCAACTATCTTCACTCCGCGTCTAACTGGAACATTGCTCGCAGGAATAACTCGCGACTCCATCCTGACCGTCGCCAAGGATCTTGGTTACAAGGTTGAAGAGGGAATGATTTCTACAGATGAATGGCGTGATGGAATAGCCAGTGGTGAGATATCGGAGATCTTTGCATGCGGTACCGCTGCTGTCGTCTCTCCTGTCGGTGCCGCAAAGAGCGCCCAAGGAACATGGGTTACTGGGGATGGAAATCCTGGCCCTATCACTATGCAGATTCGCGAGACGCTCCTTGGCATCCAACACGGAACTGTGGCAGATAAGCATGGTTGGAATAAGCGGGTCTCTTAATGCCAGTCTCTGATGCCTTTCACATTTACGACACCACTCTGCGCGACGGTGCGCAACAAGAGGGATTAAATCTCTCTGTCCATGACAAGTTGGCGATCGCACGCCACTTGGATGATCTAGGTGTTGGATTTATTGAAGGTGGGTGGCCGGGAGCAAACCCCAAGGACACCGAATTCTTTAAGTTAGCGCAGACCGAGTTAAAGTTAAAAAATGCGACTTTTGTAGCCTTCGGCGCCACACGACGTCCAGGAGTCAATGCGGCAGACGACATTTTATTGCGCGCCCTCCAGGATTCCGCAGCTCCAGCCGTCACCTTGGTTGCCAAGAGTCACGATCGCCATGTCGAGCTTGCTCTTAAGACAACCCTCGACGAGAACTTAGAGATGATTCGCAGCTCCATCAAATTCTTACGGGATGGCGGACAGCGCGTATTTCTCGATGCTGAACATTTCTTCGATGGCTACCGATCCAATCGCCATTACGCTCTTGAAGTGGTGCGAGTCGCTGCCGAGGCGGGTGCTGATGTAGTTGCACTGTGTGACACCAATGGCGGCATGCTCCCCAATGAATTGACCGATGTCGTCAACGATATTTTGTTGAGCTCGAGTGCTCGCTTAGGAATCCATTGCCACAATGACACTGGCTGCGCAATCGCTAATTCACTGGCCGCAGTCTCCGCTGGTGTGACACACGTTCAAGGCACTCTTAATGGATACGGGGAGCGCACCGGTAACGCTGACCTGGTAAGCATCATCGCTAATTTGGAGTTGAAATTAAAGAAGCCAGTCCTGCCAGAAGGCGCTCTTCGCGAATCATTCCGCATTTCACATGCGGTCGCCGAAGTCACAAATGTAGCCCCAAGTGCACGCCAGCCTTATGTCGGTACATCTGCCTTTGCTCACAAAGCCGGATTGCACGCCAGCGCAATCAAGGTTGATCCCGCGATGTATCAACACGAAGATCCATCTAGCGTCGGTAACGATATGCGTATGTTGGTTTCAGAGATGGCTGGTCGTGCCTCGATCGAACTTAAATCACAAGAACTTGGAATCGATCTCGGTGGCAATAAGGAAGTTGTCTCACGTGTTGTAGAGCGAGTCAAAGAGATGGAATCGCGCGGTTTTACCTTTGAAGCAGCTGATGCCTCTTTCGAATTATTGCTCCGGGAAGAGATCGCGGGCAAGCGCGCGAACTTCTTCACCATCGAAGATTGGCAGACAACCGTTGATGGCGACGCACACGGGGGAGTCACCTCAAAGGCCACGGTCACCCTGACCGCGCATGGTGAGAGCATTGTTACAAGTGGTACTGGAAATGGTCCCGTTAATGCAATTGATACCGCGCTGCGATCTGGCCTGCAGAAGTTCTACCCCGAGTTGGAGAAGTTAGAGCTAACCGACTACAAAGTTCGTATCTTGGAAGGTCGCCTCGGAACCGGCGCGGTTACCCGCGTCTTGGTTGAAACCAGCGATAGCGAAGGATCGTGGACCACTGTTGGAGTTCACGAAAACGTAATCGCCGCTTCCGCAATGGCACTTGAAGATGCCGTTACCTATGGATTACTGCGTCAGGGGCGCAAACCCGAGTAGCCTTTCAGGCATGAGTTCGGAGTTAATTGCCCAGTACGAAGAACATCTCGTGCTCGTGCGCAATCTGGCCGATAACTCCATCAAAGGTTACGTCAGCGATCTCGAATCATTTCTCAAGCACCTGGAGAAGTTGAAGATTGAGGAGTTCTCTCAACTAGAACTTACCCACATTCGCTCGTGGCTAGCGGAATTGCAAAGATCCGGTGCAGCTCGTTCCACAATGGCACGTCGAATTGTTTCAATCCGAGCATTTACATATTGGGCTGCCAGCCAAGGTTGGATTAAGAGCGATCTAGGGGCCGAGCTTGCGATTCCAAAGCCGCACCGCACTCTGCCTGAGGTTTTAGATATCGCCGATACTGAAACTGTGCTTGCCAGCGTCCAAGCTCGAGCAAGCGAAGATCCAACTCCAATCACCATTCGGGATTTAGCGCTCATCGAGGTTTTGTACGCCACCGGAATTCGCGTCTCTGAAATTTGCGGACTTGATCTACGTTCTATCGATGAATCACGTAACACTTTGCAGGTTTTAGGTAAGGGCAGCAAAGAGCGCGTGGTTCCGATGGGGATTCCTGCGATGACCGCGCTTCGCAACTACCTAGCCGTGGGCAGACCAGAGCTCGTGACTGAAAAATCGGGCAGCGCCGTCTTCTTGGGTTCACGTGGTAATCGAATCGATCAAAGGACGGTCCGCGAAGTCGTTTACGAAGCGATGGCCGCCGTGGGCTCCAAAATGGGCCCCCACGGACTTCGCCACACCGCCGCTACTCATCTATTGGAGGGAGGGGCCGATTTGCGCACAGTTCAAGAGATTTTGGGCCACTCCTCACTTGCAACCACCCAGATTTACACGCATGTTTCGCCTGAAAGGCTGCAAAAGGCCTTTGATACCGCTCATCCCAGGGCTTGATTTTTAGTTAACCCTCTCAGGCCCATAGAATTACCCCCAGCAGATCGCAAGATCTGACTTCACGCATCTATCCAGTCTCTTTAACCCAGACTGGAAACCATTTCGGTCTCACTACAAGGTGAGTCGGTGCCCAGATGCTAGGGAATCGGCAAATTGCCGCTTCGACAACCGAGTGCATGCGCTACTGCATGCAATAAAGGAGAGTGCCGCC
>CAIMNT010000135.1 GCA_903842855.1 uncultured Actinomycetes bacterium | reverse complement strand
GCCGTTGGCGAATACATATCTGTTAGATCCCAAGCCGATATCGAGGCCTCCGATCGACAGATGGAGATTGATCATCTCGCCGCAGATCCCGAAGGCGAATTAGAGGAGCTGACCCAGATCTACCAGGAGCGTGGACTTCCCCGCGAATTGGCGGAGCAGGTTGCGCAGACTCTTACTGCCAAGGATCCGCTGGCTGCTCATTTGCGCGATGAACTTGGTCACCACGATTCAAATAAGGCAGAGCCGGCCAAGGCCGCCTTCGCCTCAGCTATCAGTTTCGCCTTGGGCGCCACCGTTCCGTTGATCGGAGCGCTCATCGGTGGGACCAGCACCAAGGTAACTCTTATCGTTCTCTTCGCCATGGCTGGCCTCTTCGCAACAGGGGGAATCTCCTCAAAGTTGGCAGGCTCACCCTTTGTCAGGACCGTGCTGCGGGTTCTTATTGGTGGTGCGGTCGGAATGGCGATCACCGCTGGCATTGGCTCGCTGGCTCACGCCTAATCTTCAAATAACGGTGGCGCGCGCCAACCCCTTCACTTGATAGTCTTTCCCACTGCCCAAGTAATCCTTAGGCGCAATTTGTTGGGCCACCGTCGTCCCGACCGTTCTCAAGGAGCGATCGTGACCCTCTTTTCTTCTCTGCCATCTGCCCAGGGGCTGTACAACCCTGCCGATGAACATGATGCCTGTGGCGTAGCGATGATCGCTACCCTCAAGAAAGAGCCGACTCACGAAATTGTTGCTCAAGCACTTACCGCACTTCGCAATCTTGAACACCGTGGCGCATCAGGCGCGGAGCCAGATAGTGGCGATGGCGCCGGAATACTCATTCGCATTCCCGACGAGTTTTATAGAACCGTTGTTGATTTCGATCTTCCTGCATCTGGCAGTTATGCAACTGGAATCGCATTTATAGATAAAGAGTTTGATGATCTGCCTGGAATTGTAAAAATCGCCGAGGAAGAAGGGATCACAATCCTCGGTTGGCGCGAACTGCCTACCGACGACTCATCTCTTGGAACAACCGCGCTCTCTGTTATGCCGCGATTTGTTCAGATTTTTATCGCAGGCAAAAGTGATGAGAGTGACCTCGCTCTGGATCGACTCGCCTTCTGCTTCCGTAAAAGGGTAGAACATGCGCTACCTATTTACTTCCCATCACTTTCTGCGCGCACCATTGTTTATAAGGGAATGCTCACCACTGGACAGCTCGAAGAATTTTTCCCTGACCTCTCCAATGAATTGGTGAAATCACCACTTGCACTTGTGCACTCGCGTTTCTCAACGAATACCTTTCCGTCCTGGCCACTGGCTCACCCATATCGTTACATCGCACACAACGGTGAGATCAATACAGTACGTGGCAATCGCAACTGGATGCGCGCACGTGAGGCACTTCTGGAAAGCCCTCTCATCCCCGGCGATATCTCCCGACTCTTTCCCATCGTTGATAACTCAGGCAGTGACTCTGCTTCATTCGATGAGGTTCTCGAACTTCTCTATCTCACCGGCCGCTCCCTTCCACATTCAATTTTGATGATGATCCCTGAAGCGTGGGAGAACAGCACAACGATGTCGCAGGAGTTGCGCGACTTCTACGCATTCCACTCCTCACTCATGGAGCCGTGGGATGGACCTGCCTGCGTGACCTTCACCGATGGATTCCAAGTAGGCGCGGTTCTGGACCGTAATGGGCTGCGCCCATCGCGATTCTGGGTTACAGATGATGGACTCGTCATTCTCGCCTCTGAAGTTGGTGTGCTCGATATCGATCCCGCCAAGGTAATTCGAAAGGGCCGTTTGCAACCTGGTCGTATGTTCTTGGTCGACATCGCCGAAGGTCGCATCATCGAAGATGATGAGATTAAGAGTTCTCTTGCTGCTTCACATCCATATGGGCAGTGGCTATCGGAGGGAATAGTTCGCCTCGCCGACCTGCCATCTCGCGAACATATTATTTATCCGCACTCATCGGTCCTGCGCCGTCAAAGGGCATTTGGTTATACCGAGGAAGAGCTACGAATCATCATTGCGCCGATGGCGAAAAATGGAGCGGAGCCATTGGGTTCGATGGGAACCGATTCTCCGATTGCAGCGCTCTCTGATAAGCCGCGCCTACTCTTCGATTACTTTGCGCAACTCTTCGCCCAAGTTACCAACCCTCCTCTTGATGCGATTCGTGAAGAGATGGTTACCAGCTTGGGACAGACGATCGGTGCGGAATCAAATCTGCTCAATCCATCTCCGGATTCATGCCGACAGATCTCACTCGATTTTCCAGTCATAGATAATGATGAACTAGCAAAGATCATCCACGTAAATGCAGATGGAGAGCATCCTGATTTTGATGCGCATGTTGTGAGAGGACTCTTCCCAGCTCTGGGCGGGGGAGAGGCGCTGCGCGAAAGAATCGAAGAGATCCGGGCTGAGGTATCTGAAGCGATTGCCAATGGCGCCCGGATCATCGTTCTCTCTGATCGTGATGGCGATAGCGAAGAGGCACCAATTCCCACCCTCTTGCTCACAGCTGCGGTACATCATCACCTCATTAGAGAGAAGACACGTACTCGAGTGAGTTTAGTAATCGAGAGCGGTGAGGTCCGCGAGGTGCACCATGTCGCACTCCTCGTCGGATTCGGAGCTTCAGCGGTAAACCCTTACCTTGCTATGGAGAGCGCCGAAGATCTAGTTCGCCAGGGCGTCATTACCGGCATAACTCCTGAAAAGGCTGTAGCCAATCTCATCAAATCGCTCGGCAAGGGCGTACTCAAGGTGATGTCGAAGATGGGAATTTCTACCATCGCTTCTTATCACGGCGCACAGGTCTTTGAAGCGATTGGATTATCTTCAGAAGTGGTGGATGAATACTTCACCGGTCTTACCTCACGTCTTGGTGGGGTATCGCTAGATACCTTGGCCGAAGAGACCATCAAACGCCATCACATTGCATACCCACCTATGGGTGAGATTCCAGGTACCAAGAAGTTGCCGATCGGTGGCGAGTATCAATGGCGTCGCGAGGGAGAGCCGCACCTCTTTAATCCAGAGACTGTCTTCAAGTTGCAGCACTCCACCCGCGCTAAGCGTTATGACATTTTCAAGCAGTACACCACGTTGGTCGATGATCAATCTAAGAACTTAATGACCCTGCGTGGGCTCTTTAAATTCAAGGAGGGAGTTCGTAGACCAATTTCAATCGACGAGGTCGAGTCTGCTTCTTCCATCATCAAGCGTTTTGCAACAGGTGCAATGTCATACGGATCCATCTCGCAAGAGGCACATGAGACCCTGGCTATTGCCATGAATCGACTAGGTGGTAAATCAAACACTGGTGAAGGCGGAGAAGACCCGGCGCGTAATATTCCAGATGCAAATGGGGATTCGCGTCGCTCATCTATCAAGCAGGTTGCGTCGGGACGTTTTGGAGTAACGAGCGAGTACCTGGTGAACGCCGATGACATTCAGATCAAGATGGCACAAGGCGCCAAGCCTGGTGAAGGTGGCCAACTTCCTGGAAACAAGGTCTATCCATGGATTGCTCAAGTGCGTTACTCAACGCCGGGAGTCGGACTTATCTCACCTCCACCACATCACGACATCTACTCCATTGAAGATCTAGCGCAACTGATTCACGATCTTAAGAATGCCAACAAGTACGCTCGGGTTCACGTCAAGCTGGTGGCTGAAGTCGGTGTCGGCACTGTTGCTGCAGGGGTTTCAAAGGCACACGCAGATGTTGTTCTCATCTCTGGTCATGATGGTGGAACTGGCGCATCACCGCTCACTTCGTTGAAGCACGCAGGTGCTCCATGGGAGTTAGGTTTGGCGGAGACGCAACAGACCCTCATGCTAAATGGGCTGCGCGATCGCATCGTCGTTCAAGTTGATGGTCAGATGAAGACCGGTCGCGATGTAGTCATTGCTGCTCTCTTGGGAGCAGAGGAGTTTGGTTTTGCAACGGCTCCACTGGTTGTTTCTGGTTGTGTCATGATGCGCGTCTGCCACCTCGACACATGTCCAGTAGGCGTGGCCACGCAGAACCCACTTCTACGCCAACGCTTCTCTGGAAAACCAGAGTTTGTCGAGACATTCTTCGAATATATCGCTGAAGAGGTACGTGAGTGGTTGGCGAAGTTAGGTTTCCGCTCGATCGAAGAGGCGATCGGCCAAGTAGAGCTCCTCGATACTCGTGATGCGGTAGATCATTGGAAGGCGAGTGGACTTGATCTTGCTCCATTGTTGAAGGCACCGCTCTTCGCAGGTTCTCGCAAGAACACTGAGGTACAAGACCACGGCCTAAGTGCGGCACTCGATAACAAACTCATTGAACTCGCCGAACCTGCGCTATCACGCGGTGAATCTGTAGCGATTAATCTTCCAGTGCGTAACGTCAACCGAACAGTTGGCACGATGTTGGGTGCCGAACTTACTCGCACATTTGGAGGAGTTGGCCTGCCAGAGAACACAATTGACATCTCATTGCGTGGATCTGCCGGTCAATCACTCGGAGCATTTATTCCTAAGGGTCTAACACTTCGTCTCTTTGGAGATACCAATGACTATGTTGGTAAGGGACTCTCGGGTGGTCGCGTAGTAGTTCAACCTGATGAGAGCGCCACCTTTGAATCCCAGAAGAACGTCATCGCCGGAAATGTCATCGGCTATGGGGCTACCAGTGGTGAGATATTTATTCGCGGCATCGTTGGTGAACGCTTCTGTGTTCGTAACTCCGGGGCAACCGCAATCGTCGAGGGAGTTGGCGATCACGGTTGTGAGTACATGACCGGTGGAATAGCGATCGTTCTTGGCGCAACTGGTCGTAACTTTGGAGCTGGAATGTCAGGTGGAGTTGCCTTCGTGCTAGATCTTGATCCAAGGTTGGTAAATCCCGAGATGGTCGATGTTCTTACCTTGACTCCAGCACGATCTCAACAGGTGCAGGAGTTGATCAGTAAATTCGCCAACGAGACGGGCTCTTTCGTGGCGCAATCACTTTTGAGCGATTGGAATACACAGAGCGCTCGAATCTCGATGGTGATGCCGCGCGACTATGCCAAGGTATTAGCTGCGATGGAACGGGCAGAACGAGAAGGTTTGAGTGTGGACGAGGCAGTAATGGAGGCAACCCGTGGCTGATCCAAAGGGATTTTTAACGACCGATCGACAGACGCCTAAGCGTCGCCCAGTCGATGTGCGAATTAAAGATTGGAAAGAGGTTTACGAGGAGCAACCTTTTGCCGAGCTACAGAAGCAGGCGGGGCGCTGCATGGATTGCGGCATTCCTTTCTGCCATCAAGGTTGCCCACTCGGAAATCTCATCCCAGAGTGGAACGATCTAATCTGGCGCGGAGAGCGCTCAGAGGCTATTGACCGCCTTCATGCCACAAATAATTTTCCAGAATTTACTGGTCGCTTATGCCCTGCACCTTGCGAGACGGCATGCGTGGTGGGTATCAATGCCGACGCGGTCACGATCAAGCAGGTAGAGCTACGCACCATCGAAGAGGCATTCAACAATGGGCTTGTCACTCCACTTCCACCAGATCGTCTCACTGGCAAGACGGTAGCTGTTATTGGTTCAGGTCCTGCTGGTCTGGCAGCGGCGCAACAATTGACGCGGGCTGGCCATACCGTCGCGGTCTACGAGCGAGCCGATCGCATCGGGGGGCTGTTACGTTATGGAATTCCTGAATTCAAGATGGAGAAATCCATCGTGGATCGCCGAATCGCACAGATGGAGGCTGAGGGAACTCGCTTCCGCGCTGGTGTAAATGTTGGTGTTGATATCAACGGCGTGGAACTACGTAACAGATACGACGCCGTTGTTCTTGCGGTCGGAGCCACCAATTGGCGTGATCTCAACGTGTCTGGTCGTTCCAACAAAGGTATTTACCAGGCGATGGAATATCTGCCCTGGGGTAACAAACAAGGTCTAGGAGAATTGGAAAGTCAACCTCCCATCAACGCTCACGGCAAACATGTTGTGATCCTGGGTGGTGGCGATACCGGTGCCGATTGCTTGGGCACTGCAATCCGACAGGGTGCAGCCAGCGTTACACAACTTGAAATTCTTCCACGTCCTACAGAGGAGCGTCCCGCTAATCAGCCTTGGCCAACGTATCCCATGATCTATCGTGTAAGCAGCGCCCACGAGGAGGCAGGCGAGAGACTCTATGCCGTCTCAACAGAGGAGTTCATCGGCGATGGTGCGGGGAATGTTAAGGCGATCAAATTGGTCGAGACCGAATTCATCAACGGAAAATTTGAGAAGGTCGCAAATTCCGAGCGCGAGATTCCTGCAGATTTAGTCTTCCTTGCAATGGGATTTCTTGGACCCGAGAAATCAGATCTCATCACTCAATTAGAGGTTGAACTCGACGAGCGCGGCAATGTAAAACGAGATGAGAAGTTTGCATCTTCGGTTGAAGGAGTATTTGTCTGCGGAGATGCTGGTCGCGGTCAATCACTCATTGTCTGGGCGATTGCAGAAGGTCGAAGCGCCGCTGCCGCGGTTGATGAATTCTTACTGGGAGAGACCGGACTTCCCGCACCAATTCTCCCAACTTCGCGATCTCTCACTGTTTAAGGGTATTTAGGGGGATCTTTCCCCCTAAAATAACTTCCTAACGATTGCGTAACTTATTAATTCCACCCGGAATCTCGCCCGATTCCCCTGAAGAGATGGCTTAGGCTGAACATATGCGAAGAGCGAAAATTGTATGCACGATGGGTCCGGCCGTTGAGTCGCCAGAGAAGGTAGCTGAATTGATCGCTGCTGGAATGAATATGGCGCGACTCAATCTCTCACACGGAGGATACGAAGAGCATCAAAATCGCTTGGATCTAGTCCGAGCCGGTGCTAAGAATGCTGTACGCCCAGTGGCCGTGCTCGTAGATCTTCAAGGACCCAAGATTCGCCTAGCGCGCTTTAAAGATGGTCCACATGAATTATTCCGTGGCGATATTTTTACAATTACGACCGATGAGGTTGAGGGAACCAAGGATATTTGCGGAACTACGTACAAGGGTCTGGCGGGGGATTGTAAGCCGGGCGATCGAATCTTGATCGATGACGGCAAGGTCACCGTTGAGGTCGTTGAGGTCAACGGAAACAACGTCGTCACTAAAGTTATTCAGCCAGGTTTTGTGAGTAATAATAAAGGTATCAATCTTCCAGGAGTGGCGGTCTCTGTTCCCGCTCTCTCCGAGAAAGATATGGATGACCTTCGTTGGGGACTACGCGCCGGTGCAGATTTCATCGCCCTCTCCTTTGTACGAAATGCAAAAGATATCGATGATGTGCATCGCATCATGGCCGAAGAAGGAATCTTCCGCCCCGTCATCGCCAAGATTGAGAAGCCGCAAGCCGTAGATAATTTGGAAGAGATTGTCGCCGCATTCGATGGAATCATGGTCGCTCGCGGTGACCTCGGTGTCGAGATGCCGATCGAAGAAGTTCCATTGGTACAGAAGCGTTGCATTGCGCTCGCCCGAGCCGCAGCAAAGCCAGTAATCGTGGCCACCCAGATGTTGGATTCGATGATCACAAATTCCAGCCCAACGCGCGCTGAGGCCACTGACTGCGCCAACGCGGTTCTCGATGGAGCCGATGCACTCATGTTGAGCGGTGAGACCTCCGTCGGTGCCTTTGCAATCGAAGCCGTTGCAACGATGGCTCGAATCATCGCTCGTACGGAAGAGGCGATGCTCGATCAAATTGCACCTCTCAAGCACAATCCAGCAACAAAAGGTGGAGCGATCACCAAAGCGGCCAAGGAAGTTGGCGAAATAGTTGGAGCCAAATACCTTGTTGCCTTTACTCAAAGTGGCGACTCAGCCAGGCGCATCTCGCGTCTGCGCTCAGCAATTCCGATCCTTGCCCTCACCCCTGAAATTCCTGTTTACAATCAATTGGCTCTTTCATGGGGCGTGGAATCTCTCATCATTCCAGTGGTCAGCAACACCGATGCCATGGTCAAGCAGGTAGATGCCCTACTTATCGAGTCAGGTCGAGTCTCAAAGGGAGATCCCGTAGTCATCATTGCTGGTGCACCTCCAGGAATCCCTGGTTCTACCAACGCGCTGCGAGTACATATCGTGGGAGATGCCATTGATGGCGTCCATCCTGCATATCGGAGCTAATTTCTAGCCGTTATTCCCACTCGTTACGACTAGGTATGATGTGAACTTCTTGGCGCGGCGAAGTTCGCACCGAGAAAGGCCTCGGTACTCCAACGGTAGAGAGGGCGGACTCAAAATCCGCACAGTGTCGGTTCAAATCCGACTCGAGGCACATGACACAAGCAGAAGGTAAAGGTAAGGCGCCCAGCGCCCCGCTGCGCATTCTCGTTGCCGAGGATGAGGCGATCATTCGCCTTGACCTGGTGGAGATGCTGACTGATGCGGGCTATCAAGTCGTTGCCGAAGCGACCAATGGAGTAGAAGCGATCGCCTTCGCTAAGGAGCACCTGCCTGATATCGCCATTTTGGATGTCAAGATGCCCGAGTTGGATGGAATCTCTGCGGCGGAGCAGATCATCGAAATTTCTCCAGTGCTGATGCTTACAGCTTTTAGCCAGAGGGAGTTGGTAGAGCGGGCTCGCGATGCCGGCGCAATGGCATATGTCGTTAAACCCTTTAGCATCTCGGATCTAGTGCCCGCCATTGAGATCGCAGTTAGTCGCCACCGCGAACAGAAGGCGCTGCAGAGTGAGGTCTCAGATCTCCAAGAGCGTCTTGAGACTCGTAAGATTATTGATCGAGCCAAGGGAATTTTGATGAAGACCCTCAATCTCTCTGAGCCAGAATCTTTTAGTTGGATTCAACGTGCCGCCATGGATCGCCGCATTTCCATGAAGGATGTTGCGCTCGCCGTTATCTCGCCCGACGCTGTACCGGATAGATAGTTTTTACCCACTATAAGAAGGTAGGAGCGGACGAATGAGGAAATTTACTCGTCTTACGAGCGCGATTGCCATTGCCTCACTCGCTTCAACAGGAGTTGCTCTGAGTTCGACCTCGCAAGTTCAAGCTGCTGGAACAAAAACTTTAGTGATCGCAACTGATCTTCCGCTCGATCCCTCAGATTTGGATTCAAGTAATTCAACAAACAATGCGATTGCCTTATACCTAAAACAGATCAATTACACCGCTGGAAAATTTAAGGTCGCCTTAAAGCTTTACAACAATGCAACCGACACCTCAAACGGGTGGGACCCGGTTCAATGCGCGCTCAATGCCCAATCGCACGTGGCGAATAAGTCAGAGGTTGCAGTGATGGGACCGTTCAACTCGGGCTGTGCCAAACTTGAAGTTCCAATTCTCAATCAGGCGCCGAAAGGTGCGATGCTGATCGTCTCCAATGCGAATACCAGTCCTGGGTTAACTAAGCCTTCTCATGAGGGCGAACCCGATATTTACTATCCGACAGGGGTCCGCAACTACGCCCGTGTCTCCACCACCGATGATTAACAAGGTGCGGCAGAAGCCGAATTTTTAAAATCAAAGGGTGTAAAGAGTGTTTATGTTCTCAACGATGGTCAGACGTATGGCCAGGGCGTAGCACAATCATTTACTGCAAAAGCAAAGGCGATTGGGCTTAAAGTGCTATCAACTGGTTCCGTTGGCGAAAGCTGGGATCCGAATCAAGCCGATTACACTGATATCTTTAAAAAGATTGCCCCACTTGCCCCCGAGGCGATCTTCGCAGCCGGAAGCTATATCAATAACGGTGCGACCCTTATAAAGAACAAAGTTGCAATTCTGGGCGATAACACCAAAGTTAAATTCATGGCTCCGGATAGTTTTACTGGATACAGCGCATTTGTTAACTCCCCAGATGCACAAGGCGCCTATCTCAGCATTGCGGGCATTTCGAATAATTTGTTGACCAAGAACCAGCCAAATGGCGTCGCGTCGAAATTCCTAGCCTCTTACGTGAAGGCGTATGGAAACCCTCCAGTCGGTGCCTATTCGCTCTACGGTGTAGCAGCAGTTCAGGTTATATTGGCCGCGATCGCCAAATCTGATGGAACCAGAGCCAGCATCACCAAGGCGGTATTCACTGGCGTCGGCATCACTATTCCAGCCTCACAATCGATCTTGGGTAAGGCGATCCATATCTCGACTGGACAGGCTCCAGGTGGAGT
>CAIMNT010000134.1 GCA_903842855.1 uncultured Actinomycetes bacterium | reverse complement strand
TAAAAACGGAATTACTCAGACAACGTGATTACGGAAAACTGAGATTTGGTCCAAATCAATCGTTCAGTGATTATGCAACTCACTATCTTGAATTTGAAGCACCGAATCGTTGCAGCGAAACAACGATTAATGATTATTTCTACAAGCTTGAACATTATGTAATTCCTGAAATTGGAAATCGTCCATATCGTGACATAAATCCAATTGAGCTTCAAGAATTATTTACCAGATTGCAGAGAGGTTCAAGTACCCGCAAAGCACTTGCATGGAAGTCGGTCGAATCAATTCGCGGTCTTTTGAGTGGGATTTTTGCTGTAGCTGAACGGCATGGAGAAATTCCTTTCAATCCAGTGCGCAGAACATTTTCTCCAAAGCCAACCAAAGATCAATCACAAAAAATTATCGAAGTTTGGACAGAGGATGAACAAAGAAATGTCATTGTTAAATCTGCAGGCACTGAATTTGAGGCTTACATCTATCTAGTGCTTTCGACTGGGCTACGGATCGGAGAAGCGACAGCACTTAGATGGTCTGACATCGATTTTGAAAAAGGAATGATCCACGTTCGAAAAACTTTACGTAGAACTACTCCTGCACCAAAAAACTTCAAATTTGACACATCAAGTGCCAAGGAGCAGAAAAAATCACAAATGGTTTTTAATGAACCTAAAACTTTAAGCTCACGCAGATCATTGCAAATCCAGCCACCTGTAATTGAAGCGCTCGTGCAGCGCGCTTTTGGGCAGCAAGTAAAGAGGCTTGAAGAAGGTTCTAACTGGAATGAGATGGATCTTGTATTTCCAAATGAGAATGGACTTCCTATCCAGCCTGGAACGTTTCGCACTCATTACAAGAGCTTTCTAAGGTCAGTTGGAATTCGCTACATCAGACCCCACTGGATGCGCCATACGTTTGCAGTCACATTATTGAGTAATCATGCAACGGTTGAACAAGTTCAGCAAGCACTTGGTCACTCAAGCAGCAGAATCACAAAAGACATTTACGCAAAGGATGTTCCTACCCTTGGACATCAAGCGATAGCCCAAATGTCTCAGATGTTATTTCCAGGTTCAGAAAGCAATTTGGTACTTGGGTCTCAAATGCCAAATGTTAAATCAGATCAATCAATCGATCATTTTGATGGGGACTTGGCAAATGACAAATAAGAAAAGAAAACCAAGGCGCAATGAAGATAACGGAAAGCTGACACTCCAAGAGATTTCAAATGACTATAGAAATCAGGTTGCTGCAGAGGCGAAAGCCGGGATGTCTTTTTCTGGAGATTCTAAATTTGCTGTCAGCAATTTAGTTGAACACCACCCTTATTCGTATCTTGCTGCTGTTAGAGAAGAAGGATTTAAGGTGCTGCCAGCATGTAGACCAACCTCAAATTGGGGGCAATACATACAAGTCGGCCCCGAAGTGAGAAAATTATTCTGTGATTCTGGAGCAGAATATGCGTATGTAGTGCTCACGAGACTGCTCGAGATTGATTTGATGTACCCCTTGAAAATTGACAACATTTATCGGCTGGGCGCTCACCCAATCAAGGTGAAACAGCTCAAAGATGATTTTCCACATCGAAGCGAGGACTGGATCAGAGAGCGCCTTACTGAAATCAAGAAAATCATTGGAATGCATGTGGAACCTCGGCGAAATGATCTCACGGGTGAACAGTTGGGTAACGCCCATTATCCAGCGATGCTCTATTTTCCAGATGATCGGATTTATTTAGACGTGAGTAGCGAAATTCAAAGTGTTAATGAACTAATCCAATATGCATTGAAACTGCCTAGGGGCTATTACGGCATCAGGGAGGAGGAAGTTGACGCATTGGCCCCTCTATTTGGGCAAGGGCACATCACTGAATCAGTAAGCACAGACTGCTCTTTAGTCTCCTAAGAAGTTTAAGAAGTTTAAGAAGAGAAATAAGGAACACTTACGCTGTGTGTGAAATGGCTTTATTGCTTTTAAATGGGTATT
>CAIMNT010000133.1 GCA_903842855.1 uncultured Actinomycetes bacterium | reverse complement strand
CGCGCTGCAGGCGCAGTGGTTGTTGAAGTGCGCGAGCAGTTCCGCTTACACCCAGGAATCATGGATGGAACCGAGAAGCCTGAATATGGTCGTGTGGTCGATATCTGTACTCGCGATTCGCTCCGCGAATTAGTTGCCCCCGGACTATTGGCCGTTATGGCCCCAATCGCCGTTGGTTTTGGTCTTGGCGTGGGAGCGCTCGGTGCCTACCTCGCAGGTGCGATTGGTACTGGAACCTTGATGGCGGTCTTCCTTGCTAACGCAGGGGGAGCTTGGGATAACGCAAAGAAGATGGTGGAAGATGGTCATCACGGCGGTAAGGGTTCAGATGCCCACGTCGCTACGATCGTTGGAGATACCGTCGGTGATCCATTTAAAGATACCGCCGGTCCTGCTATTAACCCACTACTAAAAGTTATGAACTTGGTAGCACTGTTGATTACTCCCGCAATTGTCTCCTTCTCACTCAAGGGTCATGCAGTTGCAAGTGGATTGATCGCTCTCTTTGCTGTCCTCGTTATTGTCTACGCTTTAGTGAGAAGCGCTAGAGCTGGAACAGTTATTGCATAACTGATTCGGATTAGAGTGAGGGCAAAGGGGCTCTCCCTTTGCCCTCAAGATCCTTTAGGAGTTAATTAATTTGGGTATCAAGCTTGTTATCGTGGAGTCTCCTGCAAAGGCGCGCAAGATCGGCGCCTTTCTGGGGGATGAATATGTGGTGGAAGCTTCGGTGGGCCACATCCGCGATCTTCCACAGCGGGCCGCTGATATCCCAGCTGAGTATAAGAAAGTTGCCTGGGCTAAAGAGGGCGTAAATATTGAGGAAGACTTCGCTCCACTCTATGTCATTAATCCTGATAAGCGGGCGAAGGTTAATGAGTTAAAAACCCTCATGAAAAACGCTGATGAACTTATTCTGGCTACCGATGAGGACCGCGAGGGTGAAGCGATCGCTTGGCACCTTATAGAAGTATTGCGTCCCAAGATTCCGATTAGTCGAATGGTCTTCCACGAAATTACGAAGGAAGCTATCCAAGAGGCGGCACATAACACACGCGACCTTGACTATCGATTAGTGGATGCACAAGAGACCCGCCGCGTACTCGATCGACTTTACGGCTATCGACTCTCTCCTGTTCTCTGGAAAAAGGTGATGCCACGTATTAGCGCCGGCCGCGTGCAATCTGTTGCAACCCGCTTAATCGTTGAACGCGAACGCGAACGTATGGCCTTCATCTCTTCATCGTGGTGGGATCTCAAGGCGCAGACCGAGAAGAACTTCACAGCACGATTGATTTCTTTAGGCGGCAAACGTGTTGCGAGCACTAATGATTTTGATGAGAACGGCGGTCTTAAAGAGAAGTCTGCCAACAATATTCTCTTACTTGATGAAGCATCAGCTAATGAATTAACGCAGAGCTTAAGCGGTCAAAAGCTCACTGTGCTGAGCACTGAAGAATCACCTCGCACTGAGCGACCAAAGGCACCATTTACCACTTCGACGATGCAACAGGATGCTGGATCAAGGTTGGGTTGGGGAGCGCAGCTCACTATGCGGGTAGCTCAACGGCTCTATGAAAATGGCTACATCACCTATATGCGTACTGATTCAGTGACCCTCTCTCAATCGGCCATTTCTTCAGCGAGAGCTCAAGCTGCCTCGTTGTATGGCAAGGAGTACATACCAACTAGTCCGCGCCTCTATGAGGGAAAGACTAAGAACGCCCAAGAGGCCCACGAAGCGATTCGACCTGCAGGGGATGTGTTTAAGACACCCGGAGAACTTGCCCCCGAGTTAAGCCGCGATGAATTTGCTCTCTATGACTTGATTTGGAAGCGAACCATCGCATCCCAGATGGCCGACGCCAAGAAAATGCAGATGCGCGTTGACTTCGAAGCGCTGACCAGGCAGAAAGAGTCTGCAATCTTTCGCGCCAACGGCTCCGTTATTACCTTCCCGGGATTCCTAGCTGCTTATGAGGATATTCAAGAAGATGGCGCTGCCGAACTCGATGACGAGGCGAAGCGACTTCCGCCAATGTCGGTTGGAGATGTGATTGGTGTCAATCAATACACCTGTGAAGGGCACGAGACAAAACCTCCCGCTCGCTATACCGAACCAACATTGGTGAAGAAGTTAGAGGAATTAGGAATCGGTCGGCCATCAACATTCGCATCGATTATCTCCACAATCCAAGACCGCGGTTACGTCGCAAAGCGTGGACGCGCACTTGTCCCCACCTTCTTGGCATTTAGCGTTACTGGATTGCTCGAGCAACATTTTTCAAAGTTAGTTGACTATGAATTTACAGCGTCCATGGAAGAAGATCTGGACAAAATCGCAAATGGTGAAGCTGATCGCGTTGAGTGGTTGACCCGTTTCTTCTATGGTCATGATGATGTTCCAGGGCTAGAGGCGCTCGCATCAGATTTGGGTGCCATCGATGCACAACAGATCAACACGATGAAGATGGGCCAAGATATAGAAATTCGAGTCGGTCGATTTGGTGCTTATATTCAACAAGGTGAAGGCGACAATCGAAAGTTCGCAAACATTCCAGAAAATATGGCACCAGATGAATTAACGCTGGCGGTCGCAATTGAATTATTAGCTAAACCATCTGGAGAGCGCCAACTTGGAGTTGAACCAGAGACCGGCTATCCATTGGTGGCTAAATCTGGACGCTTTGGTCCATATGTCGCGCAGATATTGCCGGAGCCCGAGTTGGTAGTTGATAAGAAGACAGGTGAACTCAAGAAGCCGCGTAAGAAGAAGGATGACGTAAAACCTAAGACTGCATCGTTGCTATCAACGATGTCGTTAGACACCATCACACTCGACGACGCTCTCAAATTGATGTCATTGCCTCGCACCTTAGGTGAGTATGAAGGCGAACCGATCACCGTGCAGAATGGAAGATACGGACCATATTTAACCAAGGGTGCCGACTCCCGAACTCTCACCTCTGAAGACCAGCTCTTCACAATTACCTTGGATGAAGCAATCGCAATTTACAAAGAGCCCAAGGTGCGCAGACGGGGAGTTGCCAAACCACCTGTAAAAGATTTGGGTGTAGATCCAGCGTCACAGAAACCTGTCTTGGTTAAAGATGGTCGCTTCGGTTTGTATGTCACTGATGGTGAAACTAACGCCACCCTGCGACGCGGCGATACCGTGGAGTTCTTAACGCTAGAACGCGGCATGGAGTTGTTAGCAGGTCGGCGCGCATGGGAGGCGGAGAATGGCGGCGCTACTCGAGTTAAGAAAAAAACGACGCGTGCCAAGAAGAGCGCTCCAAGTTTGACCTCGAAGGTTGTCAAGGCAACGGGTGCACCTAAAACGAAGAAGAAGGCGGCCTCTGGAAGAGGAAAAACGACTTCTAGCGCCACCCTCTAGGCTTAACCCATGTCTCAGGCGCTGCCTTACCCATCAGCCCCCGCTCAGTCGGAGTCGCGCAGCGTCCTAGCAATCCCAGCTTTCCGCAAACTTTGGAACAGCATGGCTCTCTCCTCCTTTGGAGATTGGCTGGGACTTTTGGCAACCACCGCGCTCGCCTCCGACTTGGGCGGCAACTACAAAAAGGCAAACTTCGCTATCGCAGGTGTATTCATAGTTCGTCTTCTGCCCGCTGTTTTGCTTGGTCCAATTGCAGGAGTAATCGCCGACAAATTCGATCGTCGCAGACTCATGATCGTCTGTGACATTTTACGTTTTGGTTTCTATCTTTCTATCCCATTGGTGCACACCTATATCTGGTTGTACACCGCAACGGCAATTGTGGAGACGGTTACTTTATTTTGGTCGCCGGCTAAAGAGGCCTCCGTTCCGAACTTGGTGCCGAAAGATAAACTCGAATCAGCTAATCAAATGACGCTGATCGCGAGTTATGGCAGCGCCCCATTCGGCGGAATTATGTTCTCATTGCTTGCCGGCGTAGCAACGGTTATAGCTCCATTTACTAACACGCGTTACTCATCAACTGCCGATCTGGCCTTGTACATTGATTCGGTTACCTTCTTATATACCGCTTGGGTAGTTTATCAACTCAAAAGCATCCCAAAGGGAGCAGCTTCTAAGAGTGCGGTCAATGACAATATTGGAAAGTCGCTCGTCGATGGATTTAAGTTTGTCTCGCACTCGAAGGTAATTAGCGGATTAATTATTGGAATGCTAGGAGCATTCTTTGCCGCTGGGGCCGTTATTGGTCTCGGCAAGACTTTTGTAACAGATCTCAACGCTGGTGATGCCGCCTACGGAATTCTCTTTGTAGCCGTCTTCACGGGACTTGCGTTAGGTATTTGGCTTGGACCAAAAATATTCGGACAATTCTCAAGACGTCGCATCTTTGGAATTTCCTTAACTATCTCCTCCGCATTCTTAGTTATCTTCTCGCTTGTATCCAACATTGTTCTCGCAATCTTGATGACAATTTCACTCGGTGTATTTGCAGGACTCTCCTTTGTAACTGGTATGACGTTATTGGGTATGGAAGTTGAAGATGAGGTTCGCGGTCGAGTAAACGCATTCGTACAATCACTCACTCGGATCTCTCTACTTATAGTTCTTGCCGTTGGTCCAGTTTTAGCTGCTGTTATCGGCAGACATGAATTTACGATTGATAATGTCCACCTGCATTACAGCGGAGCCGCATTTACTCTCTTTGGCGCTGGAATTATTGGTCTCGTTGTAGGTATCTTCTCGTACAAGAGGATGAAGGATCGACCAAATGTCTCCTTCTTCTCGGACATCATGGCTGCGTTCAGAGGCGAACTTGGTGGAATTACAGGACAGAGTCATAAAGGGCTATTTATAGCCTTTGAGGGCGGTGAGGGATCTGGAAAATCAACACAAGCCAACTCTCTCAGGAAGTATTTGACCGGCATCGGTGAATCAGTTGTCATTACACGCGAGCCCGGTGGCACGGTGTTAGGCAAGCAATTACGAAAAATTCTGTTAGATCCTAAGACTGGGGATATCTCCCCTCGCTCTGAAGCTCTTCTGTATGCGGCTGATCGAGCCAACCATGTCTACTCAGTTATACAACCCGCACTGCTGAACGGCGATGTTGTCATTACCGATCGTTATCTCGATTCTTCTATTGCTTATCAAGGGGCTGGACGCGTGCTGCAACCTAACGAGGTTGCTCGGATCTCACGCTGGGCAACCGAGTCACTCACACCGGACCTCACTGTTATCTTGGATCTTCCAGCAGAGATTGGGCTCGGAAGGCTTGAGAGTATTGATCGACTAGAACAAGAACCGTTGGCCTTTCATGAGCGCGTGCGCCGTGAATTCCTCAATTTAGCCAATGTTGATCCTGATCGATATTTTGTTGTCGATGCTACCCAGGATGTGGATGTAATTGCACAACAGATTCAAGACCGAGTCTTTCAATTACCTCAACTAAAGATTAATCGCGAAAAGTCCAAGAAGTAAAAATGTCTGTATTTGATGCACTCGTTGATCAAACAGAGACAGTAGCGGTTCTGAGAGAGGCTACGCGCGCTGCTAAAAATAATCAGGATGAATCTCAGAACATGACTCATGCTTGGCTCTTTACGGGACCTCCCGGTTCAGGTCGCAGCAATGCCGCACTAGCTTTTGCAGCGGCGCTCCTGTGCCCCGACTCTGGATGCAATACATGTATCAACTGCGCGACCGCGCTCAAAGGTACGCATGCCGATGTTGAACTAGTCCGCACCGAAGGCCTCTCTATCAAAATTGAAGAGGTTCGCGAACTTATTACAAGGGCTTCCTGGACGCCATCGGTGGCGCAGTATCGTGTCGTCGTTATTGAAGACGCTGATCGACTCACCGAATCCGCTGCCAACGCCTTGCTAAAGGCAATTGAAGAACCGGGACTTCGAACCGTCTGGTTACTGTGCGCTCCAACTCTTACAGATGTCATGCCAACAATAAGGTCGCGCACGCGTAACCTCACTCTCCGCACTCCGTCAATCAAGGCTGTAACAAAACTTCTAGAGTCAGAGCGAGTTCCAAGTGAAGTCGCCGAACTTTCTGCCAAAGCCTCACAAGGTCATATTGGTCGCGCACGATATCTGGCGAAGAATTCAGAAGCCAGAACTCGTCGCACCGACATTCTTAAATTACCTCTCACCATTACCGATATTGCATCTGCCTTCAAATGTGCAGGGCTTTTGGTCGATGCAGCAAAACGTGAGGCGGAGGCCGATGCCGATAAGCGCAATGACGCAGAAACCGCAGCGCTGAAAGAGGCGTGGGGCCAACAGGGAACTCGAGTAGTACAAGGTGGCGCTAAAGCAGTAAGAGAGTTGGAGAAAGATCAGAAGTCAAGGCAGACCAGGATGGTTCGGGATTACTTAGATCGCGCACTATTGGATATCGCTACTTTCTATCGAGATATTCTTTTGGTTCAAAGTGGACCATTTGCTGAGGGTTCTCTGATAAACGGTGACATGGAGCGAGAGATTAAGATAGTTGCTACTAGTACGAATGCTGAATCCACTTTAAGAAAGCTCGAGGCCATCATGAAGACGCGCGCTCAACTCTCGCGCAACGCTGCACCTTTGCTTGCAGTTGAAGCGCTGATGGTGCAGTTGCGGTGAGAGTTCGCACACGTATTTTCTCTCTCCTAGTGGTGATGCTTGCATCGATCACAACACCAACATTTGCAGCCCAAAGTTGGACCCTTGCTTCTTTGCAGAGCCAGTCACTCAATTGGAGCCCGTGTAATAACGGTTTTCAATGCGCCCAATTTAAAGTGCCAGTCGATTACAGCCACATCGACAGCAACACAATAACTATTCACGTCATCAAACATCTCGCTAATAATCCAGCAAAGCGAATCGGCTCACTGATAATGAATCCCGGTGGGCCTGGAGGATCGGCGATTCAGTATGTCTTGAGCGCTGATTACATCGTCTCCAAGAGCATCGAGAACGTCTATGACTTGATTGGCTTTGACCCTCGCGGGGTTAACCTCTCGGATCCAATTCGTTGCCTGACTGATAAACAAGAAGATTTCTTCCTCGGCGGAGATGGTTCAGTACAGACTGCAGCCGATAGGAGCTCTGCGATAGCGGCAGCTAAGTTAATGGCTACTTCTTGTGCCAAAGCGGCGGGCTCAAAGCTAGCTCACTATTCAACTCTTGATAGCGCACGCGATATGGAGCTGTTACGGGTATTGCTCAAGGAGCCTAAACTTAACTACATCGGTAAGTCCTATGGAACATTTCTGGGTACTTTATATGCCGCCTCATATCCAAAGACCACTGGCCGAATTGTTTTAGATGGTGCCGTTGATCCAAATGTCTCCGTCAAAGATCAGAATCTGGCGCAAGCTGTTGGATTTGATACTGCTTTGAAATCTTTTGTGGCTGCCAATCCAACATATTCAATTAAACAGATTCAATCTTTTTTACAAACTAGTCGAACCAAACCGTTGATCTCGATT
>CAIMNT010000132.1 GCA_903842855.1 uncultured Actinomycetes bacterium | reverse complement strand
TGATCTCTCGTCGTTTGTGCATAAAGTACTCGTACAGTGCACAGCAGTACACAGGAACACCAGCCATTGCTTCTTCGCCTTTCAGCAGGCAGCATTTGCGCGAGCACGAAAGCAGCCGATTGCTTGCTCCTGAGCAAGAAGCAAAAATAGCAGATAGCAGATGCTGTGTCTCGGGGGCAGCAGCTACGTTCTTCGTCGGTTCTTGTTTTTTTTTGTTGGTCGCCCGATTGTTGGATGCTGTGTACTCTGGTACCATACAGAGTAGCCACAGAAGTATAAGCACAGGATTGTGAAAGATCATCTGAATGATGTGGAGGGAGCGATCATGAATAACATGAATCAGATTCCTTGCGATCAGGTGCTACAAAGTTTGTTGCTCTTCATCGATCATGAACTGCCATCCGATCAGGAGTACCAGATCTTCCAGTTCCATTTCCAGGAGTGTCCAGATTGTAACGAGGTCATGGTCCACGAGAGCGCGGCACTTGCCTTTATGCAGAACCTACTTCGCAATAGCTGCAATGAAGAAGCCCCCGAAGACCTTCATGAACGCATCAGGCAACAGACCGAGGCGTTAGCCGGGCAGTCACAAGTTGAGTTCTTCTCCTCCTCAACTACGACAATCACCAACTTCAGCTTTGATGGAACTACCTCGATTCAAGTCACCCAGGAGTTCACCCACGAGATTCGCCACGACTTTACCGAGGACCAATAACTCCAGTTATTTTCCTCTGCATCCATTAAGTTTTAGGTATGCAAGCGGAGCAATTACTCGGTTCAGTGGGGATGGCCTCATTGACCGTCCGCCCCCTCGATACTGGAGTAGCGCAAGGGCTCAACGATCTGCCGGTACTTGCCGCTAATTCAGCTCTCAACGTCATTGAAGCAGCATGTAGCGCTGCAATTGCTGAGTTCTTTGAAACCGGCGAAACCTCATTCACCATCGGAGCTGCGATTCAGATGCGAGGCGCTGTTGCAATCGGAGGAGAGATCCGCGCCCTCGTTAAAGCAACCGAGTATGAAGATAACACTTTAACTTTTGAGTGTGAGGTTCACCAGGACCAGCGAATAATCGCCGTCGCACAAGTGCAACGGCGATTAGTAGATCGTGTCTCGTTTATGGCGCGTAGCGCAGCAGAGAATCTACCGCGCAATAGCGCTGCTAGTTAAATTTCTTAGGCCTTCTTATTACTTAAGCCTTCTTAGTGGCCCAGAAGATCTCCGCAATCTCATCGATCTTGGCTAGCAACTTATCTGCAACTGCAACATCGGTTGAGCCCTTGGTTCCACCCGCTCCTGCAAGTTTAGTTGCCTCGTTGAAGAGTGAATTAAGTTGTGGATATGCCTCAAAGTGTGGCGCCTTGAAGTAATCAGTCCAGAGAACCCAGAGGTGGTGCTTCACAAGCTCTGAACGCTCTTCTTTAACGGCAATGGCGCGAGCTTGGAAAACTGGATCGCTGCTGGCGTGATACTTCTCGATTGAAGCTTTAACAGATTGTGCCTCGAGCTTTGCTTGTGCAGGATCGTAGATTCCGCATGGCAGATCGCAGTGGGCATATCCAACGAGCGTTGGCTTGAACATAGATGCTCCTTCGTCGATAAAGATGGGTTGGTCCTGTGTGTCAGACTACTACTCTCATGACAGGCCTTCCATTTAGAGTTATAGCTGTAAGCGGTTCCTCGATGAGCCCTACCTATAACAACGGCGATTGGTTGCTCTTTCGAAAGTTACGACGGCCCGTTGCAAGGAATTTGCAATACCTTGTTGGCAAGGTTGTGGTAGTTGAGCGCGAAAGTTATCCCGGTGTTTGCTTTATCAAGCGCATCATCCGCGCAGACATCAACGGGATCTGGGTTGAAGGGGATAACAAGAAGGCCAGCACCGATTCACGCCAATGGGGAGAGTTGGCTCCGAGCGAGATTGTTGGGATTGTATTTTTCCGTTATCGCCGCGGAGAGCACGAAGTTATCCACAACCCTTAAATAATTTGTGGATCAGGGGCTCATAATTTCCTAAGTCGTCAATGACTTAGGGAGGAATCTCGCATATGAGGAGAGTGCGAACGCTTGCGATATCGATTGGAATGAGTTTATTAACCACTAGTTCTGCACTCGCGACCCCTCCCTCACCCGCTTCGATATCTCAGCAACCCACATTCCCAAACGTCGTAAGCAGGTTAAATAATAAGATTTCCTTCGGGCGCGGTTGCGATGGGCAAACCGATTACCCTCACGTATCAAAACACGTTCGATTGACCGTAAATGTAGAAGCACTTACAGAGTGCCCGGGTAAAGAGGTATTTATAACTACGACAATTTCACGTCACAGTTGGTGGATATTCAACGAAACCAAGACTGTGAGCGGAAAGGGATTTCAGAAGATTAAAGTAAATGTGGCGCTTCCATGTAAATGGAAGAGCGGGCAAGCTCCAATTTTGTACGTGGTAACATCACACCACTCTGATTCGAGCGGAGCACAACAAAACACAGAGACTAAAGCAAGCATTAAGTGCTGAAGGATGGTGGAAAATGTTGAATAGGCGATATCACTATGTGCCTTCCAATTTCCATGCGGAGTTCAACTTTCATTTAAGTCCGCTCTGGTTAAGAATCCTTGCAAGAACCTCTTTTCTCGATCGCTATGCATATCCAATTGCTAAGAATTTGGGGTTGGCTGAATTGTGGCCCAACTCTTCAGATTCAACACTTGACCCAGATTTTGATGTTTCGGGATGGATAATTCATAATCGAGAAAAAAATGATTTTGAAAAATGGATCGAAGGTTCATTCGCCTATTTGGACCAAGGCGAAACAAAACGAGTCACACAGTTTTTCTATGTAAGGAGAAGCTGGAAAGTCGGACCAAATCATTCAATTTCTTGGAGAGTACTCCCATCTCTTTCTCTCACGGCTTACGGCTTAAATTTAAGTCGACGACGAGAGATACACAAGTACAATGGAACCTACAGAGCTTACAAAAGAGCACTGCAAGGCGATCACTTCGACTTTAGCGAGTAAATGCTTCGGTAATCAACGCATGCTGCTCTTCTTCGTGCAAGTGGTGTGAACCAGTTGCTGGGCTAGCAGTTGCTCGACGAGATACCCGACGCAAGGTACGACCTTCCAAAGCTTCAAGAGTATTGAGAGCGACAAAAGGATATGGACCTTGGTTGGCAGGCTCATCTTGTACCCAGAGCAAGTTAGCGTTTGGATGCTTATTGGCCACCTGCATGAACTCTGCGATTGGAAATGGATAGAGCTGCTCGATGCGGATGATCGCGGTGCTGCTCTCGCCCAGCTTTGCGCGTTCTGCAACAAGATCCCAATAGATTTTGCCAGAGCAATAGATAACGCGTGAAGCGTTGGTAACCGTAGTGTCATCAATCAGTGGTCTAAATGATCCAGATGTGAAATCAGCCAGACCAGAGGCTGCAGCTTTGAGACGCAACATTGATTTTGGCTCGAAGACGATCAGTGGGCGGCGCGCTGCATTCTTCATGTGCCAACGCAACAAGTGGAAGTATGAAGCAGGCGTGCTGGGTTGTGCCACGGTCATGTTCTGTTCAGCGCACAGCGCCAGATAACGTTCGATACGAGCTGATGAGTGATCCGGACCTTGACCTTCATAACCGTGAGGTAGGAGCAGAACTACTGAAGAACGCTCGCCCCACTTTTGAAGTGCACTGGAAACAAATTCATCGACGATCGATTGCGCGCCATTGGCGAAATCACCAAACTGCGCCTCCCACAATACGAGAGCGTTCTCACGTTCTACCGAATAACCGTATTCAAATCCCATCGCTGCATATTCAGAGAGCAACGAGTCAAAGACGAAGAATTGATTGTCATCATTGATCAATCCACGCAATGGGAACCAATCTCCACCGGTGTTCTGATCAACGATTACTGCGTGTCGATTAGAAAAAGTACCGCGACGAACATCTTGTCCGGCGAGTCGAATTGGATGGCCTTCAAGTAGGAGTGATCCGAATGCGAACATCTCACCGGCAGCCCAATCAACAGTTCCCTCATCCAACATCTCGTTGCGCTTAGCAAGCTGTGGTGCAAGGCGTGGATGGACGACGAAACCTTCTGGGGTTTCAATCTGAGTGGCTGCGATTTGGCGCAGAGTGCTCTCAGCGACTCCGGTATTTACCTGTTCTGGGGGAGTTACCGCTGGTGCGTGATTTGCAGAAGGCGCTGGTTCAACATTGTGGACC
>CAIMNT010000131.1 GCA_903842855.1 uncultured Actinomycetes bacterium | reverse complement strand
ACTTCCTCGGGCTCCTTATTTAGATCTGCAGACTTACTCACGGGTTTATTCTTTCGGTAGTACGCTCCTATGACAACTTCAACCCCGCCGAAGTACCTTCGGCGTAGGCTCGAAAGGGATCAACATGTCGATATCTTCAACCGCAACGCTGCGGGGCGCTCTCATTGCTCGAAGCACCGTTGCAACACAGGTCGCATTAGTAATTGGTGGAACCGCCTTTCTCGCGCTGATGGCCCAAATTTCTATTCCAGTTCCCGGCTCACCTGTTCCAGTTACGGGTCAGACCCTTGGAGCACTCCTACTCGGGAGCGCATATGGCGCATCACTTGGCTTCACCACCTTTGCTAGTTATCTGATCGTTGGATTTATTGGAGCTCCGGTCTTCGCATCAGGCGCACATGGCTTATCTCGCATCACAGGCGCAACAGGCGGATACCTAGTTGGAATGTTGCTTGCATCACTTTTGACTGGATTCCTCGCGGGGCGCAAATGGGATCAAAAGATTGCAACTGTTGTTCCTACAATGATTTTGGGTGACCTCGTTATCTTTAGCGCAGGTTTGTTCTGGTTACATCACTCAATTCACGCCTCATGGGCAATTACATTTAAAGCCGGTCTAACTCCATTTATCTTGGGTGAAGTGATCAAGATCGCAATAGCTAGTACGGCGATGCCAACGCTCTGGCGTTTTGTTCCTAAACGATAAGGGACTTAACTTAAGCCTATGGCAGTACGCATCACCACGGAGTTATTGGGAGACCATCCCCGTTTGAGTGAGATCTCAACAGAACTTCCCATCAGCGCCAGTTGGATAAGGGGTTCCGATGGCTTCATCGCCTTTGGAACATATAAGAGCCATGTTGTGCAAGGCAAGAAGCGCTTTGCAGAAAGTTCGGCATGGTGGCAGAACGAACTCTCACAGCTAGAGATTAAAAATAATGTGCATGGAGTTGGCACTGGTCCAATTTTGTTTGCATCTTTCTCCTTTGATGAAGACCAACCTTCTCTGCTGACAATTCCGGAGATCGTTGTCGTTCAAAAAAATGGCAAATCATGGATCACCTGGATTGGTTCTGAACAACCTGAACTTGAAAAGCGAGTTATACAGCAGCAAGGAATCCAACTTACATGGGAGCAAGGTGCGCTCTCAGATAGCGAATGGTCGCACGCGGTTGAAGAATCGGTCGCACGTATAAAAGATGGAGAGTTGGAAAAGGTCGTGCTCGCTCGCGATCTGGTGGCGCACTCCGATCACAATATTGATCCTGCCGCAATGATTCAATCGCTGGAGACTGAGTACCCATCGACCTGGTTGTTCTTGGTTGATAACTTAATTGGGGCAACTCCAGAGTTACTTGTTCGCTTGAGCAAATCTTTGGTGACATCAAGGGTGCTAGCTGGAACTATTCGTCGAACTGGTAATGAAGAACGCGATTTCGCGCTGGCAGGCTCTCTGGCAAAATCCTCCAAAGATCTAGAAGAGCACGAGTATGCGGTTCGCTCGGTAGCCGAAGCCCTCGAACCCTTCGCTTCTTCCACCAATGTGCCTGATGCTCCCTTTGTACTGCACCTTCCCAACGTCATGCACTTAGCAACCGATGTCACCGGTGTTATAAATGACACCGCTTCGAAGGTAGATATCTTCAAATTGATTGCTGCACTCCATCCATCCGCAGCCGTCTGTGGAACTCCTACCGATAGTGCACGCAAGGTAATAGCCGAGCTTGAAGTAATGAACCGTGGTCGTTATGCGGGACCCGTGGGGTGGGTCGATGCCCACGGCGATGGTGAGATGGGAATAGCACTGCGCTGCGGACAGATCTCTCCTGACCAAAAATCAATTAGAGTTTTTGCGGGATGCGGCATCGTTGCTGGTTCAAATGCGGAGCAAGAATTGGCTGAAAGTCAGGCTAAATTGCTTCCTATCCGCAGTGCATTAACCAGACTGTGAGTAACTTCCTTTAAGCGCGCCGCATTTGTGGCGCGGTCAGGAACTTCAACAACCACAAAGTTAATACCATGCACTTGATGGTTAAGAGCGTGCAGCAAATCAGATTCGTTTTTCACCTTGGATACTGCACTACCAAATCCTCGAATTACCTTCTCCAGATCTAAGTTGTGAGGCGTTCCAAAAATCTTCTCAAACCCTGGCACACCTGCCTGCGGCAAAGTGTTGAAGATTCCCCCACCATTGTTATCTATCACGAAGAGAGTCAGGTTTGCTGAACTTGGATTAACCAGCGCAGAAATATCGTGGAGAAAAGTTAGGTCGCCCAAAATTGCATACGAGCGTTCAAACTTCTCAGCGATCCCAAAGGCGCAGGAGATATTGCCATCGATTCCGGCTAGGCCCCGATTGGCATAGGTGTGGATCCCGGTGCGGGGCGCAGCAAATGCTTCAAGATCTCTGACTGGACGACTACTACCTATAAAGAGAGCCGCCTCGTTAGGAATGTGTGAAGCTATCGAGGCTAGAGCTGCCTGCTCCGACCAACCGAGGTTCAAAGATTTGTGCGCAACTACGGCGGCATCGCTCCATTGTTTCTGCCACCTTGAATCTGGGGTGGCGTGGCTATCGGGTAGATAGTTGAAGATCTCTGTCGCACGCCTTGCCGTATCAATTGTGCTGGCGCGCGGATCGATAACTATCACATCGGCACACTCTTTGATTAGGGCACTAATGCTACGTGAGAGGGTAGCTCTGCCAATCACGATGATCTGATCTGGTTGCATAGAAGCACGGATATCTGATTCGCTCAGAATAAGTGCGGCGTGCGCAATGGCATCTGGAAACGAGAGTGGATCTTCAGCCAGTAGTGGCCAACCTAAAGTTCGTGAAAAGTGCGAGATCGCAGCGGCATCTATTCCGGCACGATCGTGCCCCACCACTAGAACACCTCGAGGTTTGGGATAGAAGACTTCGTTTGGAAAACCCTGTTGGTAACTTTGAGGACGCGGAGCTAGTCCGGCTAACCAATCACTTCGATCATCTGAAAGTAGTGGTTCATCAAATTGAACATTGAGGTGCAGAGGTCCGCCTGTTAAAAATTCTGAAATCGAGATCGCTGCAGAAATATCGATTGATGCAATCGGTTCAAGTAGTCCAACTTGTAGGGTCGTCTGATTAGATCCGGTTCTGCGTAAGTGAGCGGGACGATCCGCCGTGACAATCAATAATTTATTATTAGAGTGATACGCCTCAAGCGCAGCTGGATGGAAATTAGCGGCTGCGGTTCCACTGGTGCAGATCACAGCCACATAAGTATCTGAGGCCTTACTCAATCCAAGAGCAAAAAATGCTGATCCGCGTTCGTCAATGCGAACGTAGAGATTAACCAACCCCGCTTGTTCAGCCTCGTATAAGGCGATGGAGATAGGTGCATTTCTCGAGCCTGGCGAGAGAACAAAATCGCTGACTCCGCTCTCTATTAATTGGCGGATGATATTGCGCGCGAGCGTCGTGGCATTCATGCGCTCCGCCTTTCAATAAGTTCAAGCACTCTAACAATACGTTGCTTCCAATAGGTAGCGCGGTCGGGAGTTGCGAGATACCTCTCACTAATTGCAGGCTCTCGTCGTTTGACTTCAATATAGCCATCTTGGGGAAGCACTGCGGGGTCACAAATATCCTCTTCAAAGAGCGCCACAGTCCCAAGACCACATGCCAACGGCTCAGCGTTAAATGATGCTGCTAGAGCTAGACCATGTGAAATTCCGATACCAGTCTCTAGCGCACTTGATACAACAACCGGTAAGCCGATCTCCGCAGCAATTTCATGTGCCTTTTTAAAACCGCCTAAAGGTTGCCATTTGAGGATTGCCAGATCGGCATAATCAGAGAAGTTTGAAAAATCACTTCCTAAATTCTTCCGAATCGATTCATCGGCAGCTATACGGATTGGGATTTCGGCTTTTATAAGCTTTAACTCTGCAAGAGTTCTGCACGGTTGCTCTACATAATCAAAGACGCTTCCAAAGCGTAGGTGATACTCCAGCAGATTGCTTATAGCTAGATCACTATCCCAACCACCGTTAACATCCAGGCGAATCTTCAACTCAGGATTGATATTGAGAACTTCCTCGACAACCCTAGCGCCAGACTCAAAATCATCGACCTTTATCTTTACCGTAGTAGTTCCTGGGAAGCGCTCCAAGATTCCAGCAACCTGCTCGACTTCAACGATGGGCAGTGTGGCATTAACAGGCACCCGATCTTGGTAGAGATCTGGCCAAGGCGTATTAGCAGCTTCTAGCGCCGCCTCCATCCACGTACTTGCCTCAACATCGTCGTATTCCAAGAAAGGACTGAACTCACTCCAACTGGCTCGACCGCGAAATATCGCTACCTCTCGAATGGTTATTCCACGAAATTTATTACGAAGTGGAATCGAGAGCACCTGCAAATCAGGGCAATACTCTTCTAACATCTCTTAAGGGCTTATCAGGGCCGGCGTGGGAACTTATTGAAGTCGGGATCGCGCTTCTCTTTGTAGGCATCGCGACCTTCTTGTCCTTCTTCAGTTAAGTAGAAGAGAAGTGTGGCATCGCCAGCTAGTTGTTGCACTCCCGCTAATCCATCATCCGCTGCATTGAGCCCAGCTTTCAATAAACGAAGAGCCATCGGTGAATGTCGTAGCATCTCGCGACACCAAGAAACGGTCTCTGCTTCTAACTCCTCGACTGGAACTACGGTATTCACCAATCCCATATCGAGAGCCTCTTGTGCATCGTATTGGCGACATAAGAACCAGATCTCACGAGCCTTTTTCTGGCCAATGTGTGCGGCGAGCAGCCCCGCCCCATATCCACCGTCGAATGAACCGACCATCGGACCGGTCTGACCAAACTTGGCATTTTCCGCCGCGATTGTTAGATCACAGACAACATGGAGCACATGTCCCCCGCCAACCGCCCATCCCGCCACCATGGCGACGACAGGTTTAGGAAGTCTGCGAATCTGAATTTGTAGATCGAGAACATTGAGGCGTCCGATTCCCTTTTTACCCAGTGCATCGCTACCGATATATCCATCATCTCCGCGAACATTAATATCGCCGCCGGAACAGAAGGCTTCGCTACCTGCCCCTGTAAAGATGATGACCCCAACCGACTCATCATCGCGTGCCAATGAAAAGGCCTCTTGCAATTCATGCAGGGTCTCTGGGCGAAAGGCATTGCGAACGTGCGGACGATTGATGGTTATTTTGGCGATACCTTCGGCCACCTCATAAATAACATCCGTGAACTCTTCGCTACCAGCGCCGATACTCCACTGCGGAATTGTCCGGCTTCCAGGCTCTCGCTTAAACGGCTTACTCACAGTTACTCCCTTTGCGCGCCGGATTTCACTTCCGGTATTTCGTTACAAGCCGATAGCCTACGGGGGCTATGGTTAATAAGTCACCGCGAGAGTTGCTGCAAGTGCCCTCAGCGTGGTCAACCACACATACTTTGGATGCTCTTGGCGCTGCTTTGAGGGGCACCGGTCCCGCTCTCGCCTTCGGCCCCACAGAATTCACCAACGTTGACGCTTCGATAGCGGTGGTAATTCCTACCAGTGGATCTACCGGCTTAGCCAAAGAAGTTGCGCTTAGTGCAGATGCGCTTCTAGCTAGCGCCTCCGCCTCGCACTCTTATCTAGGAGCTCGCATGGGTGAGCGTTGGTCGCTTCAGCTTCCGACCAATCACATCGCAGGAGTAAATGTCCTTGTACGCGCCTTAGCTTTAGAGACAGGAATCTCCGAAAGCGACTTTGAATACACCTCGATTGTGCCTACCCAGCTCTTCCGTGCGCTGCAGGAACGAGGCGCGCTATTGGTGGCGTTACAAAACGCTAAGGCCGTTCTTGTCGGCGGAGCGGCAACTTCAGCAGAGCTTCTCGCTAGCGCTCGTGAATCTGGAATCAATGTAGTTACAACATACGGCATGTCAGAGATGAGCGGAGGATGTGTTTACAACAACGAACCGCTCCCCGGAGTTGAAGTAGATATCCGCGATAGTGGAGCGGTAGCGCTGCGAGGTCCTATGCAAGCAACTCAATATTTAGGTAATGAGGCAAAACTCGCCGATGAATCCGGTTGGTTTACTACCCGCGATGCCGGCTATTTACAGGATGGAAAGTTATTTATCACCGGCAGACTCGATGATCAGATCATCTCGGGCGGCGAGAAAATTTCTCTGGGAACAATCGATAATTTTCTTAATGGGCCAGGAGAACTCCTTTTTATGAGTTGTGCGATTAGTCACCCTGAATGGGGAGAGCAACTCTGTCTAGCCAGTTCGCGGGAGATAGATCAAAAGGCAATCTCTCAAGCTCTTCGCGAGAATTTTGGAAAACATAGCGTTCCTAAACTATTTCTTAGCGGTATCGAGCTCCCCCTGACTTCTCTCGGAAAGCCAGATAGGCGCAGTTTGGCTCAAAGATTTGAGATGATTCGCTAATGAGTTCTTTTAAGGTCTGGGTGGCTGGTGCGCGCCCGCGCACACTGCCGGCTGCGATCGCCCCTGTATTGGTCGGAACAGCGCTCATCAAACGCGATCATCACGGAATCAATTGGCTAAATGCCTTCATGGCACTTGCAGTGAGCCTCTTACTTCAGATCGCCGTCAACTACTCCAATGACTACAGCGATGGCGTGCGCGGAACTGATAACAATCGAGTTGGACCTGTTCGACTAGTTGCCAGCGGATTAGCCTCAGCTAAAGCGGTAAAGCAAGCGGCCTTCCTCTGCTTTGCGATTGCCGCAGTATTTGGAATTGTCTTGGCAGCACGAACCTCGCGGTGGCTGGTCGTAATTGGTGCGGTGAGCATCGTCGCCGCCTGGGGTTACACCGGTGGCAAACATCCTTATGGATACTCAGGTTTTGGTGAGATCTCGGTATTTGTTTTCTTTGGACTCGTTGCCACGATTGGAAGCTATGTGGTGCAATCACACAAGGTAAGTTGGCAGAGTTTTCTTGTTGCGGTTCCAGTCGGCGCGCTCTCGTGCTCACTATTGGCAATTAACAATCTGCGCGATCTTCCTAAAGATTCCCTAGTGGGAAAACGCACACTTGCGGTTCGCATGGGTGACAAACGCGCTCGCCAGATGTTCATTGGTCTGCTTGTGCTTGCTCATCTTCTGGCCATTGCTGCTGCATTCATCACACCTTGGACGCTGGTCACGGTGCTCTTTATTCCAATAACCCTTAATATCCTCAAGGGGATTAGGGCTGGGGCGAAAGGTGCGGAGCTGATTCCAATGCTTGGTCAGGTAGGAAAGTTACAACTCTTCCTATCAACATCTCTGGCGATCGCACTTTTGATTTAGCAGGTAAACTAACTTTTATGCTTGATGCTCTGATCGTTCTTGGTGGCTTAGCCATCTGGCTCTATGGATTAATTGACTGTGCCCGCACCGAACAAGATGCAGTTCGTAACCTTCCTAAATGGGCCTGGCTAATAATCATCATCTTCTTCGGATCACTCGGTGCAATTGCTTGGCTGATTGTTGGACGTCCAAAGGGGGTAGCGCTTCCAAAGCGCAGAGTTACAAAGATGCTCCCACCAGATGACAATCCAGATTTCTTAAAGAAACTCTAACGCTACAAAATCTTACAAACCGGAGTAGGTATGAAGCCCGGTTCCCCAAATATTTACATAAATGTAATTGAAGAGAAAAGTCGATCCCGCGAATATACAGAGCCAGGCAGCTCTTCTTCCACGCCAACCTACAGTTACCCGCGCATGCAGGTATGCGGCATAGGCAACCCAGGTAATAAATGCCCACGTCTCTTTTGGATCCCAACTCCAATATTTACCCCAGGCCGACTCAGCCCAGATAGCTCCAGCAATAACCGCGAAGGTCCAGAGTGGAAATACAAACGCAACTAAGCGATATGAGAGTTGATCCAAACTATCAAGAGATGGGATTCGCGCTGCCCACTGTGGGCGCCCGCCTTTGAGCTCGTAGCGCTCCATTATTAAGTATGTGGCAGCCACTAAATTGGCCACCAGGAAGACTCCGCCGGAGATAATTGCCGCTAGAACGTGGATCGCCAACCATGGAGATTTAAGTGCTGGAACCAGTGGAGCACTTGGGCGATAAAGAACAGTAATAGCGGTTCCCAAAGTAAGAAGGACCGATATTGAAACTGGCAACCCCAACCAACGGACTTTGTACTTTGCAAAGGCAAATAGGTAAGCCGCTGAAAGCATCAGTGCGCCAGTGATAGAAAATTCATACATATTTCCCCATGGCACCCGGTGCGCAGACAGACCGCGAGTAACTACCGCAACAGCAAGAACTCCAAAACCGAGGATCATCATGGCTGTACCAATGCGTCCGGCACGCTGCGTCTTTGTGAAATCAAACTCCGTCTTATCGTTACTTCCTACATTCTTGACCGACCACGAGACTTCAAAGGCGTGCGCGAAGAAGGCGATAGTAAAAATAACTAAACATGCATAAATCGCATCGTTAGAAAAGTAAGCAAGATTCCTAGATGTCACTCTCTGCCTCCCGTAGCCTCTTCAAGCGCCCGCGCTAGCGCTGTAAGTTCTGCTTCAAGCCCAGGTATTCCATTCTTGGCTAGACCCGCAATTTCAACACCTTCGCCCACCTTTACCCAAATCCGACGCTGGCGTGTAAAGAGTGAGATCAGTAACCCTAAAATCGCGAAGATTGCGCCAAAGAGTGCGTACATCTTCCCAGGATCATCAACTATCTGCAGATTGACCCATGACTTCCAGCCATCGAATGTGATCGTTCCCTCGCCAAAGTCATAAGTACTACCTAAGGTGAGAGCTTTGAGACCGATCTTGGTCATCTTAGAAGTATTAAGCGAATACACAGATTGTGGAGTGCCGCTATCAAGTCCCAAGTTGCCCTTCCATGCAGATAAGACCAGGCGGGGATCTAAGACCTCTGGGTAGGTAGAGAAGATGCCACGTGCGGCACTACTTCCAGCGGTTGGAATAAATGAGGCAATAAATCCGATCTGTGGCTTCATATCTGGAATCTTGATAGCGCCAAGAGAGCTGAGATCGGCGTCTTGTGGCAAGAAGATCACCGCACCTTGGAAAGTAATATTTCCCGTCTTATCTCGGACGGTGACAACTGGTGAATATCCATTCGCTTGAAGGTAGACCTTGGTACTTCCTGAAGTCCAAGGCTTATTTACCTTGATAATCACCTGTTTT
>CAIMNT010000130.1 GCA_903842855.1 uncultured Actinomycetes bacterium | reverse complement strand
CCCATGCCATCGGATCATCGCGTTTAGGTAGTGCGAATTCAAAATTACGCCACTGCAAAGAACGGATGCGCGCCCCATGCTCTAGATCAATTTGAACAGCTAGATCATCATTGAAAATTCGTTGCACCTTATTTGCCAATGCCAGCCGTCAATCCATTTACGAGCTGGCGTTGGAATATCAAATAGACAACTACAGCCGGAATCGCACTTATAAGTGAGCCAGCCATGAGCACTGGAATATCAGTGGTTCTTCCTGCAGAAAGAGCTCCAAGGCCAACAGTGATGGTTCGATAATTTAGATCTTGGATAAAGAGAAGACCGACCAAGAGATCATCCCAGATTTGGATGAACTGCAATACGATGATGGTGACAACAGCAGGCACCGCCAGAGGCATTGCAATCTTGGTGAAGACCCGTTGATAACTCAGTCCATCACAAATCGCTGCTTCCACTAGATCATCGGGAAGTCCTCGGAAATAAGATGTCATCAAGAAGGTAGCAAATGGAGTACCAAGCGCCGAGTAAAGCAAGATCGCTCCCCAGTAACCAGAGAGCAAATTGAAGTGATTAGCCTCATTTACATATGCATTGATAATGATTGACTGCAATGGAATAAGCATCGCGCCGACAATTCCAAGGAAGAATATCGGGGAGGCCTTTGAACGCATCTTCGCCAAAGAGAAACCAGCCAGGGTGCTGACGATCAAGATGATCAATATTGATGCGGTGCAAACCACAGTGGAGTTCAACAGTTGTCGGCCTACTGGGAGGGCTTTAAAGAGTTTGTGCCAGGAGATAAATGAGTGTCCCGAAGATCCCAGAAATTGTGCATTGGATTTAAAGGAGGTGTTGATCATGAAGTAGAAGGGGTAGATCATGACAACAGCGAGTACGCACATGATGAGAAAAATAATTATCTCTTTGCGCTTCATCTTAAGTTTCATGATCAGTCCTTATTCCGCATGATCGCTAGTTGACCGATTCCTAAAACCGCCATCATGAAGAAGAGGATCACACCGAGCATGGCGCCCGTGCCGTAGTCAGAGTGCGAGAAGGCGCTCTGGTAAATAAAGAATTCGAGGGTCGTTGTTCCAAATCCGGGGCCACCTTCGGTCATCACGAAAATCAGACTGAAGAGAGCAGTAAAGGCGCTAATCACGGTGATAATGAATGAGAACTGAATAAAGCGTTGCAGTTGCGGCAAGGTAATGCTACGAAAGATGCGGAAATTACTGGCTCCATCCATGCGAGCTGCCTCATTGAGCGAGGTATCTAAGGTGGCCATTCCCGTTAAAAAGATGATGGTATTTGTACCCACCATCGACCAGATAAAGGTGATTGCTACCGCCAGAAGGGCGCCTCTCTCTGAGGAGAGCAGGTCGGTATGTATGAAACCGAGTCCAAATCCTTGGAGGATGCCGTTGAGTAGCCCCTGTTGAGCGAAAAATCGCAGTGAGACCATCCCGATAACCACCCATGAAATGGCGGTTGGCAGAAAGTAGATCGAACGAAAGAACTTCCAGCCTGGCACCTTCTCATTGAGCAGGAAGGCAATGCCCAAAGGCAGCAGCATCGCTACAGGAATCCCAAGGAGCAAAAGTCCATTGTTCTCAAGCACTCGCCAAAAAATTGGATATTGAAGTTCGTGGGTATAGGTACTAATTCCAACCCAAGTAGCCGTAAGGCCATCCCATTGCGTGAAGGAGTAATACGCCGCTTGCAAGATGGGAATACCCAAGAAGGCCGCAACCAATGCAAGCGCAGGCAACATAAAGACGATACCTACTCGCCTACGTTGCCTACCCAGATCTCTTCTACGAACTTTCATATCACCATTTCGACTTAATTAATCGCGGACAAGATAGATACCTACGTCATAAATGTGAGAGCAAAGTTTTAGCTCTGCTCTCACATCTCGACTTACTACAGGTTATGCGATCTACCCTACGTAGGTACTACCTCGTTTAGCTGGGGCAAGGTTCTTCCAAACCTGTTCCAACTGCTTAAGACCACCAGTGACAGAAGTCTTTCCACCAAGGATCGCCGGCAAAATTGTGTTACCGGCATTTACGACATCTCCCTGAAGAACGTTGTCCAGCATTGGGAATCGGGTGTAACCGCCCTTAGCCGCAAAGTCCAACATCTCCTGATTAACAGGGTTAGAAGTCTTTGATCCGTTTACGTCAGAGATCAGTCCAGCTGCGTCAACAATCTTGGCAGCTGCAGGTGTTGTCATGAAGGTGAGGAAGGCAGCGGCAGCTGCCTTGTTCTTTGAATAGTTGGTCATGCTAAGGCCCTGACCCGCAAATTCAACGACGCCATTGATTGGCTTATCTGAGAATGGAGGGACGAATGCTGCAACGTTTGTACCGAGTTTGTCGGTGAACTTTTGCGTATCCCATGTTCCATCGATGATCATCGCGGCTTTTCCACCGAGGAAGTCATCCAAGTTATTTGTCTTGGTGAGGACGTCTGAGTTGGTGCAACCCGAGCTCTTTAGCTTTGCATACTTTGTATATGAAGCCACGTTTGCTGCTGAGTTCCACTGGTTTGCTCCGGAGTAAAGATCTTTCATACCGGTAGCACCTTGACCGATGGCGATATAACTAGCGTCATACCATGGGTAGTACAGCGCACCAAGGCTCTGTCCACCATTGCCGTAGACGATCGGTGTTACACCAGAACTCTTAAGTTTGGTGCAAGCAGCATAAAGTTGATCCCACGTCTTTGGAACTGACTTTACGCCCGCCTTCGCAAAGAGGGCTTTGTTGTAGAAGCCGATGTAGAACTGGCGATCAAATGGCATTACATATGGGCCATTTGCTGCATCAAAGTTGGGTGAGGACCAGTTGAGGGAGCCGACATTTGCAAGAGCAGATGCTGGCACGGTTCCCTTGAGGTTCTGCAGGTAACTTTTATATTGAAGGGCGAAGAGACCGGTCCACATGAGGGCAAGATCTGGGCCCTTCTTAGAGATCGCAGCTGCTTGAAGCAGTGCAAAATAGTTGTCAGCAGGTTGGCTAACTAATTTGAAGGTGACATCAGGATGCAATTTTGTATACGCATCTGTTAGACCCTGTACAGCGGTCGCATTCTGAGTTGTACCAAGATTATGCCAAATGGTAATTACTGTTCCACTGGCATTTGCGGTTGGAGCGGTCAAGCCAATTCCGGTAAACGACATAGCCGCAGCTAATACGCCAACCAGGATTTTTTTGTTTCGCATGTTTCCTCCTGTAGTAGCAGTTGTTGAACTTTGTGGCGACAGTGGCAAAGTCATCATGACCTTCCAACAACTGGCGGAACAAACCTACGCGCCTCGGGTGAGGTGGGACGTAGGAAATCTAGATCGCATCCTTGATCTGCCTGAAGGACGTGCTGTTGATAGAGAGCGGGCCAACCGCGTAGGTGCGCAGAGATTGGTGCTTTCCAATTTTGAATTCGCGCTCTGCGCTCTGATTCATCAATTAATAAATTTAATTTTTCTGCGGGAACATCGACTTCGATCAGGTCGCCGTCGAGCACAATTCCAAGTGGCCCACCGACGGCCGATTCGGGTGATACATGCAGGATGCAGGTACCAAAAGAAGTACCGCTCATTCGTGCATCAGAAATACGAACCATGTCGGTCACGCCTTGTGCAAGAAGTCGCTTAGGAATTGGAATCATCCCCCACTCGGGCATTCCCGGCACACCCACAGGGCCACAATTGTTAAGAACGAGTACGGAATCTTTTGTTATATCCAGACTCTCATCATCGATGCGCGAGCGCATATCTTCATAACCATGAAAGACAACTGCCTTACCTGTGTGTACCAACAACTCTTCCGAAGCGGCAGAGACTTTGATCAATGCTCCGTTAGGTGCAAGGCTTCCAAAGACGACTCCAAATGCGGCGCTTGGATAAATAGGTCTGTCTAAACTTGATATTACGGAACCAGGTTCAGGAACCTTTACATTTTCGGCCCAGGTACTTCCTAGTGCTGTGAACTCTTCACCTTCAAAACTCTCGCCTAGTTGATGAATCAATGCGGGTAACCCACCCGCTGCATCAAAAGCTTGAATCAACTCCGAGCCTGATGGTTCTACATCGACTATGACAGATAGACCTTCCCCCAACTCAACAATCTGTTCGAGGGTTAATTTGCCGTCAACGCGACCAGATAGTGCGAGTAGATGGATGATCGCATTAGTGGATCCTCCGCAAGCCTGCAGGACCCGAACTGCATTTCTAAAGGAGCCAGCGGTCACAATCTTTGATGGCGTCCAACCATTTTTGGTCATTTCTACTATCTGTTGCCCGGTGCGATAAGCGGCAGTGAATCTCTCTGCGCTGTTCTCGGCATGCGTCGAAGTCCCTGGAAGTGTGAGTCCTAAGGCTTCAACCATCATCGCAACGGATGACGCAGTACCCATTGTGTTACAGGAGCCAAGACCGCAATTTAAGCAAGCTTCAAACTCTTTCCACTCTGATTCAGAGATTTTCGAGGCACGATAATCGGACCACATCCTCCATAGTTCGGTGCCGGTGCCAACCTTCTTGCCCTTATACAAGGCGGGCGGTCTAGCTCCCGCAGTAAACATAAGGGTTGGAAGATCTGTGCTCAGCGCACCCATGAGCGCACCTGGAACACTCTTATCGCAGTTGGCCATAAGCACTACGCCATCAATGGGATACGAACGCAAATACTCTTCAACTTCCATGGACAACAGGTTGCGATAGAGCATGGCGCTCGGCTTCAT
>CAIMNT010000129.1 GCA_903842855.1 uncultured Actinomycetes bacterium | reverse complement strand
CTGGGCGGTCTTTTGTTGTTGTTTCGCTCATTAGTGTTATTGAGTTCCGTTTTCTGTTGTTTTACTTACCTTTACGAAGTACTCCCGTGTGGAGTTCTAGTTGATCGACCTCAAGCAACTCAAGGAAGTTCAGAGATAAGATTTTTTGCGATTTTTTTATTTTCGCTTATCGGATAATGTCCGCCGAACTTGCGCGGCCTTTTTCGATACCCCAAAAGTATCACAGCCTTGCGAGATACCAAAAATGAAATTCACACCCCATGGGCTGTTTTAAGCGGTTTTACTCGACTCCTGAGCGTGAAATGGCCAATTGAGTAGCCGTAAATCCAGCATCTGCGCTCTCTTTTATAGCTTTTATAGCCACGCTCTCATTATCCCCGCCTGCGTGGAGGACTAAGACCGAGGGGCCGGCACCTGAAATTGTGGCGGCGTGCCCCGCGGCACGGAGTTTGTCGACCAGCGCCATAGATTTTGGATATGCCTCACGACGGTAGCTTTGATGCAAAAAATCCTCTGTTGCTGTCAACAGTAAATCTGGACGGGTAGCCAGGGCCACGGAGAGAAGTGCCGCATGCGAGGAGTTAAGCACAGCATCACGATGTGGAACTGTTTCAGGAAGTAACTTGCGAGCCTTTGCCGTAGAAAGGCTGTGCTCTGGAATAAAGAGAATTGCCTTGATCTCGTGGTGCACTGGAATACTAACCGCACGACCAGTTTTTACTCCATATATATCCTCCATCCACGCGATGGTCGCACCGCCATGTATAGCCGCAGCGACATTGTCCGGATGGCCTTCTAATTCTGTAGCTAGCAAGAGCATCTCTTCGAGAGACATTAACTGCTCACCGCCCAGAACAAGTTCCCGAGCAAGTGCTAATCCTCCGACTATTGCCGACGCGGAAGAACCTAACCCTTTGCCGTGTGGGGTTACATTCAAAGCTCGCAGCGCTAGTCCACGCGGCTTCTGTCCCATAAATTCAAAACCGCGCAACATGGATTTGATGACGAGATGGTTCTTATCTCTTTTGACTTCCTCTGCGCCCTCGCCGGAGACATCAACATCAAAGATCGCTTCATCGAGAACCTGCGCCGCGTAGCGATCGCGTAGATCAAGTGCTAAACCAAATGCATCAAAGCCAGACCCTAAGTTGGCGCTGGTGGCAGGAACACTTACCTGCGCAAGCTGCGCCTTGAAGGTGAGGCGGCTGGCAGCCATTACTGCAGACCCATCGCGGCGGCGGCCTGCTTGAGATCGACGGGAATCACTATTGGAGCTGCTGCTCCATCCAAAATCCACTGCACATCTTTGAGACCATTACCTGTAACCGTAATTACGATCTTCTTGCCTTTAGGCAGTGCGCCTTGAGCCTTCTTCTTGAAGAGTCCTGCGATTCCAGCCGCGCTAGATGGCTCAACGAAGACGCCCTCTTTAGCAGCGACCAACCGGTAGGCACTCAAAATCTCTTCATCTGTAACTGAATCTATGAGGCCACCTGAACTGTCGCGTGCCTCAATGGCTTGCTGCCACGAGGCAGGGTTACCTATACGAATTGCGGTAGCGATGGTTTCAGGATTTGAAACGATTTCTCCAAGAACAATAGGTGCAGCACCTGCAGCTTGAAATCCCCACATATGAGGCAACTTTGTCGCTAGCCCATCGCGGAAATATTCGGTGTAGCCCTTCCAATAAGCGGTGATATTTCCGGCGTTCCCCACTGGAAGAACGTGATAATCCGGAGCATCGCGCAACATATCTACGATCTCAAAAGAGGCGGTCTTCTGTCCTTCGATGCGAAATGGGTTAACTGAGTTGACGAGAGCAACCGGGTAATTACTCGCCAAGTCACGAGCCAGCGTTAAGCAATCATCAAAGTTACCGTCGACCTGTAACAAGGTTGCACCGTGGGCGATTGCTTGAGCCAATTTACCCATCGCAATTTTGCCTTGCGGAACTAGAACCACGGGAGTCATCCCGGCTTTAGTTGCATATGCAGCGGCGCTGGCAGAGGTATTACCGGTAGAGGCGCAAATAACCGCTTTGGCACCATCTTCGGCAGCTTTTGAGATCGCCATTGTCATTCCGCGATCCTTAAATGAACCGGTGGGATTGGCGCCTTCAACTTTTAGCCAGATCTCATTTCCGAGCATCTCTGAGAGCACGCAGGCGGCCACAAGTGGAGTTCCACCCTCGCGCAACGTAACGACAGGAGTCTTGGATGAAACTGGGAGGCGATCGCGATACTCATCAATCACACCGCGCCACTGATGCGCACCTGGCTCTGACTTACTAAATAATCCCATCAAACCAACCCTTCGACGCGAATAACGCTCACTACTCGTTGCACGGAATCAAGCTGGCGCAGATCTTTTACTGTGTTTGCCAGCGCTTGCTCTGTTGCAATGTGAGTTAACACAACCAGTTCAGCATCCGCTCCGCGACCTTCTTGGCGGACTGTCAAAATCGAAACATCATTTTTTGCAACAGTGCTTGCTACAGCTGCCAAGACACCGGGAACATCTGCCACATCCATACGTATCAAGTAGCGAGTACGGCTAACTCCAATGGGGGCAATATCGAGATCTGCATAATCTGTCTCGGTGGGTCCAAGGCTTCCCTCATTGCGATTTCGCGCAACCGCAACAAGATCTCCCAAGATGGCAGATGCTGTTGGAGTTCCACCAGCCCCACGTCCATAGAACATCAACTCTCCAGCCGATTCGCACTTCACGAAGACTGCGTTAAACGCCTCGCGGACTGAAGCCAGCGGATGAGTTACTGGAATCATCGTTGGGTGAACCCGCACTGAAATAGTCTCTTCTTTGCTGCCGTGCAATTCATTCGCTTCAGCGATAGCCAATAACTTGATGACAAATCCCATTGCCTTTGCAACGCTCACATCATCTGCGGTGATCGCACGAATTCCTTCACGGTAAACATCTTCATCGGTTACTTGCGTGTGAAATGCCAGCCCCGCCAAAATTGCCGCCTTTGCCGCCGCATCAAATCCATCTACATCTGCGGTTGGATCAGCCTCTGCATAACCTAAGGATTGCGCCTCAAGAAGTGCACCCTCGAAAGAGGCTCCAGTCTCGTGCATCTTGGTAAGAATGTAATTTGTGGTTCCGTTGATGATTCCCATAACCCGCTCAACGTGGTCACCAACCAGGCTCTCAGCCAACGGGCGCAGGATAGGAATGGCGCCAGCGACCGCCGCCTCATAATAGAAATCAACATCCGCTAGATCTGATGCATGGAAGAGTTCAGCGCCATGCTTGGCAAGCAGGGCCTTGTTGGCGGTAACAACCGCCTTGCCATGGGTCATGGCGGTCAGAATCAAGGTACGGGCAGGCTCAATTCCACCCATGACTTCTATGACAAGATCAATTTCAGGGTCGGTAACGATCGACTCGGAGTCGGTGGTGAGCAAGGCGGGATCAATTCCAGGCCGGGGAGTACTGAGGTCACGCACTGCGATCTTGGTGATCACAAGCCCGACTCCAGCTCGCGCCGCCAGGTCAACTTGGTTAGCCACCATGAGGCGGGCAACTTCAGCGCCTACGATTCCAGCGCCGAGCAAGCCGACGCGTAAAACGCGTTCGTCGCTCATGGTTTCACATCCTCTGGTTAACGTTAATTAACGAGCTTCGGGCTTCAATATTTCCAAGGGTTGAATAACGGGTTTATCCAACCTATAAGGACTAAGTATCTCAAAAAAACTAGATCTCAAGCGCCAATAAATCCTCGATGCGCTCGCGCCGAACGATCAATCTGGACTTGCCATCAATAACGGCGACAACTGCAGGACGCGGCAGGTGGTTGTAATTAGAGGCCATGCTGTATCCATAGGCACCGGTGGCAGGTACTGCCAATATATCTCCTGGCGCGATATCGGCGGAGAGCTCAATATCCCTAATGATGATATCCCCGGTCTCGCAATGCTTACCGACTAAGCGAGTTGCGCAGGTTGGGCCAAGAGGGAGTCGATTAGCCAGGATGGCGAGGTATTCCGCGCCATATAAAGCAGGGCGAATGTTCTCGCTCATTCCACCATCTACCGCGATATACCGGCGCGATTGGCCGCCGTCGAGTTCTACCTCTTTGGTGGTTCCAACCGAGTAAAGCGTGGTCGTAGTTGGACCAACAATTGCTCGGCCAGGCTCTACAGAAATAATGGGCACGGCGATCTGAGCCGCGGCGCACTCCCTCTTTACAATCTCAGCAAGTTCACTCAGAATGCGAGAGGGATCAAGGGTGACCTCTCCAGGAAGATAGGCAATGCCGTATCCCCCACCTAAATCCAGTTCTGGTAATTCTTGACCATACGTATCTTTAAATCGCGCCAACAGTCCAATTAATTTCGATGCGGCTGCCGCAAAACCTTCACTCTCAAATATCTGCGAACCAATATGTGAGTGCAGTCCAACAAGTTGCAGTGAGTTTTCGGCACGAATTGCACTGATGGCATCCCACGCCGCGCCACTCGCGAGTGAGAAACCAAATTTCACATCTTCATGTGCGGTCGAAATAAATTCATGGGTGTGCGCCTCAACCCCAGGGGTAACCCGTATGTAAACGCGTTGGATTAGACCGAGTTCACTTGCGATCCGAGAAACCCTCTCAATCTCAAAGAAGGAATCAATAACGACAGTATGAACCCCATAGGAGAGCGCTTGGCGAATCTCATCCTCTGATTTGTTGTTACCGTGCAACTCCACTCTGCTGGCGGGAAAGCCAATTGCCTGGGCAACGGCCAACTCTCCACCAGTACAGACATCTAGCCCAATCCCGATCTGCTCGACCCAACGGGCCACCTCTTTAGAGATAAATGATTTGGCGGCGTAATACACCGAGCCTGCACTCTCTCCAAAAGCTTCTTCTAAGGCGCTTTTCCAATGGGCAGCACGTGAGCGAAAATCTGCCTCATCAATCACAAAGAGTGGCGTGCCGAATTCGGAGACCAAATCGTCGGCAGAGATGGAGGCGATTGAAAGATGATCAACCTCGAAGCGAGAGTTACGGGAAAAAATGGCAGGATCAAATGCGCTCATAGCTACATCTTTTCTGGCGCGGTAACACCCAGCAAGGCTAACGAATTAGCGATGACTCTCGCAGTGGCACTACATAGTGTCGCGCGAGCGCTGTGTAACTCCGTGGCCGCTTCATCTCCTAATGGAAGGACGCGGCAGTCGGCGTAAAAACGGTGGTAGATCCCGGCTAACTCTTCTGCGTATCGGGCGATTCGGTGTGGTTCGCGTAACTCGGCGGCACCCGCGACAACTCGCGGAAATTCGGCTAGTGCGCCAATAAGTTCACGTTCACGCTCGTTTTCTAGCAATTCTGGATGGATCTGGTCGGCGCCATATGTGATGCCAAGTTCAGAGGCATTACGAAGGACTGCGCAGATCCGCGCGTGGGCATACTGCACGTAATAGACCGGATTCTCATTGGTGCGACTTCGAAGAAGATCGACATCCATCACCATAGGTGTATCTACTGGATATCGAATCAAGGTGTAGCGAGCCGCATCCACCCCAACCTTCTCCACCAATTCTTCAAGGGTGATAATGGTTCCGGCGCGCTTACTCAACTTGAGTTCTTCGCCATTTTCCATGATCTTGACCAACTGCCCAATGAGGACATCTATGTTGTAGTTGGGATCATCTCCTGCACATGCGGCAATTGCTTTAAGCCGATTGACGTAGCCATGGTGATCGGCTCCCAGCATGTAGATACAAATCTCAAAACCGCGTTCGCGCTTGCTAATGTAATAAGCGGAGTCAGAGGCGAAGTAGGCAAAAGCTCCATCGGATTTGATCATGACTCGATCTTTATCGTCGCCAAAATCAGTGGTGCGAAGCCAGGTAGCCCCTCCCTCTTCAAAGACATGACCCTGCTCTTTGAGACGATCTAGGCAATGCTTAAAGAAGTCATTTTCATAGAGCGATCTCTCCGAGAACCAGATATCAAAGTGAGTCCGAAAGTTCTCGAGAACACGCTTCTGCTCTAAAAGCTGTAGCGCGTAACCGGTATCGCGAAAGGCAACCAGACTGATTGAATCCGAGAGCGACAGGTATTCGGGAAAGCGCTCCTTGATCGCGTTGGCAAGGTCAACGATGTACTGCCCGTGATAGCCATCTTCGGGCACTGGTAGACCGCGAGCCGCGGCGCGCAGCGATGCCCCAAACAACTCCATCTGGTTTCCCCGGTCATTGATGTAGAACTCGCGTGTTACATCTGCGCCAGCCGCGCTCAGTACTCGACCAAGGGCATCTCCAACAGCAGCCCAGCGGGTATGTCCAAGATGCAAGGGCCCAGTCGGATTGGCACTAATAAACTCTAAATTGATCTTCTTGCCCGCCAAGGCGCTACCGTGACCGTACTTCTCGCCCTCACTCAATATGGAGGCGATAATCGATCCCTGGCTGGAATTCGCCAAGGTGATATTAAGAAATCCAGGACCGGCAATATCTATCGCTGATATGGAGTCCTTAATAAGGATGTCAGCTAATAAGTAGGTACGAAGCAATTGCGCGATCTGGCGCGGATTGAGTCCCGCTGGTTTTGCTAGAGCTAGCGCGATGGAGGTGGCATAGTCCCCATGATCGCGATTCTTAGGACGTTCGAGAGTGAGCTCGCTAGGTAGCGCAAGTTCAAGCGGTAGCTCTTGCGAAGCCTTGGCAAGTTCGAGAGCACGTAAAATCGCAGCCTCAAGTTGTTCGCTCACTGGGCTTGCAGAATTCACTCCGTGACTATTCATCTCTACCTTCTCTATGTTGCGCAAGGGTATCGGTCGGAGTTGGCGAGGATTAAATCGCCAAACTTTTCTGGGAGAAATCAATAAAAAATAGGATTATCGCGTTACCAAACTGTTATGACAAATGCCCGATTTGTCACATCTTTGCTATCGGAAATTTCGACTTTTACGACTAGTTTCCTACTACCGAGTACTACCCATGGTCAAAGCAGGTTTGGCCACGTACTCAAAACCTCTGAAAGGTATACCAACAGATGACAAATCGTCGTTTCGCGGCAGCAGTTGCGGCAGCATCACTAGTTCTTACTGGTTTTGTTGCAACAACAACTGTTCACGCTGCAGGTCCACAAGTTGGAGTCGTTCTTCCTGACTCTGCATCTTCACCACGTTGGGTAACAGATGACCAACCACTACTTGCTAAGGCTTTCAAGGCCGCTGGTGTCACATAT
>CAIMNT010000128.1 GCA_903842855.1 uncultured Actinomycetes bacterium | reverse complement strand
ATTCCACTAATAATTGCCTGTTCCATATCTTCTGCTCCTTCGGGATGATCGTTGACGATCCAGGTGCCTTCTAAGTTTGAAAATGATGAACGTACATGGATTGGTAAGTTGTAGCGACGCGCATATTCAACGCAACGTAGGTGTAATACCTTCGCACCACTTGCAGCGAGCTCAAGCATCTCTTCATATGTAACTGTTGTTAATTTGCGAGCGGATGGAACAACGCGAGGATCGGCTGAATACACGCCATCGACATCGGTATAAATTTCACAGACATCTGCATCGAGAGCAGCGGCGAGTGCAACTGCGGTTGTATCTGATCCACCGCGACCCAGAGTTGTTACATCGTTGGTGTCTTGCGAGACGCCTTGGAATCCTGCAACGATCGCAATATGTCCGCCATCCAGCGCTTCACGAATTCGGCCAGGTGCAACATCAATAATGCGCGCCTTTCCATGAGTTGAATCGGTGATCACTCCGGCCTGCGATCCAGTGAATGACATCGCTTCATGGCCCAGGTTTCCTATGGCCATCGCTAAGAGAGCCATTGAGATTCGCTCTCCGGCGGTGAGCAGCATGTCCAGTTCACGGCCGTTTGGCATTGGAGTGACTTGATTGGCTAGATCGATTAGTTCATCGGTGGTATCTCCCATTGCAGAGACCACGACAACGACCTGATGTCCTGCCTTCTTTGTCGCAACTATGCGACCGGCAACGCGCTTGAGCCCTTCGGCATCAGCTACGGAGGAGCCGCCATATTTTTGGACGATTAAACCCATGCGAGAACTTTGACATAAAAAATGCGAGATTCCCGAGTCGTCTTACTATTTAAGACGCTTGTGCGTCCTATATACTGAGACGAAACCTACTCTACGGTGCGACGGCCCTCAAAGGCTCGGCCAAGGGTAACTTCATCGGCATATTCCAAATCCCCACCAACCGGTAGACCGGAGGCAAGACGACTGACTTTGATCCCTAGTGGCTTGATCTGGCGGATCAGATACGAGGCGGTCGCCTCTCCTTCAAGGTTGGGGTCGGTGGCGATGATCAGCTCTTGGATGGTGGTGTCCCCGAGGCGAACCATAAGTTCGCGAATTCGGAGGTTCTCAGGACCGATGCCATCGATGGGCGAGATCGCTCCTCCGAGGACGTGATACTTCCCGCGGAACTCACGCGTCTTCTCGATCGCCATTACATCTTTGCTCTCTTCAACAACACAGATGAGAGAACCATCGCGACGCGGATCACGGCAGATCCGACAGAGCTCCTCCTCAGAAATATTTCCACACTCGATACAAAATTTAACTCTCTCTTTAACGGTACGAAGTACATCGGCTAACCGAGTTACGTCAACGCGTTCAGATTGAATAATGTGAAAAGCGATCCGCTGCGCTGATTTAGGTCCAATTCCAGGTAGACGCCCTAGCTCATCAATGAGATCTTGGATCGCGCCTTCGTACATCAACGTTCGAATTCTCTAATGACTTGTGCGCCAAGTTCGCGAGCAAGAAGTGCGGTTCCTGAAAGTTGATCGGCATCCGTCGGTTCTTCTGTTGTGCGTTCATATTGCGGAGCGTTGATAGATGGATCTACCACCACCTCAATCTTTCGAACCAAGCCAGTCACATCCTGAAAAGCTGCAGCAAGAATTTCATCACTGCCACTTCTAACAAATGAGTCACGAGCACCCGCGTTAACAATTCCTACTGTGATCGCCTTATCATCGACTGCTAACACTTGTGCGCTTGCAGAGAGAAGAGACCAGGTGAGACGGCGGCGCTTCTTTACATTTTCAATAACTTCGGGCCATAACCTACGTAGCGCAGATATATCGACTGGACCAACCGGTTGGTTAGGCGACGGTTGCGGTGCGGCGGCGCGAATTGGCTTCTTCGCCTCTGGCTCTGACGTTGGTTCAACAACAACCTGTTTTACCTTGGGAACAGAAACTGCGACAGGTTCTTCTGCTACTGGGGTTGAGTGAGTAACGAGATTAACTCCGCGCTCGAGTCGCTCCAAGCGTGCCACCAAAGCAGTGTCATCTCCTGTGGGAAGCAAGATACGCCCGCAGATGAGTTCTAAGATCAAGCGCGGCGCTGTTGCACCTCGCATCTCAGTCAAGCCCGACGAAGTTATATCTGCTGCGCGAATTAATGTTGCGGCGCCAATTAAGTTGGCCTGGGTGCGCATTCGTTCTAGCTGATCTTCAGGAAACTCCCGAAGCACATGAGAAGCGTTCTCTTTGACCGCGCCAACAATAATGAGGTCGCGTAAGCGCTCCAAGAAATCTTGAGTGAATCGACGTGGGTCTAAACCGGATTCGATGACTCGATCAATCGTGTTGAAAATTGTTGTGCTGTCGTGGGCGGCGAGAGCATCTATCGCTTCATCAAGAAGAGCACCGTCTGTGAAACCCAACAACTGAACCGCGATCTCGTATGTAACTCCATCTGGTCCTGCTCCAGCTAATAACTGTCCTAATACGGAGAGGGCATCACGAACCGAACCACCACTAGAACGAACGACAAGCGGAATAACGCCTTTAGCTACTTTGATTCCTTCGAGATCGCATATCTTCTCAAGATGAGTCGCAAGAACTCCAGGTGGAACTAAACGAAATGGATAGTGATGTGTGCGAGAGCGAATTGTAGAAATTAATTTGTCAGGTTCAGTTGTTGCAAAGATAAAGATCACATGCGGAGGTGGTTCTTCTACAACTTTGAGCAGTGCGTTAGCGGCGCCGGGTCCAAGTTGATGTGCCTCATCGATAATGTAAATCTTGTAGCGAGAGGTAACGGGAGCAAAGAAAGCTTTATCGCGCAGATCGCGGGCATCATCTACTAATCCATGAGTTGCGGCATCAAGTTCCATAACATCTATTGAACCTGGACCGTTGGCCACCAAATCTTTACAGGATTGACAGATGCCACAAGGAGTTGGTGTTGGACCTTTTTCACAGTTAAGGGAGCGAGCCATGATGCGAGCGCTGGAGGTCTTGCCACATCCACGTGGTCCGCTAAATAGATAAGCGTGGTGAATATTGCCCGAGCCAAGTGCGTTTGAGAGCGGCACAGTGACATGCTCTTGCCCGATGACCTCAGCGAAGGTCGAGGGGCGATACTTTCTATATAGAGCGAGTGACACCGTTCTCCTTTTATTAGGGATCCTCCGCACACCCGCCAGAGCGCACCTACCCTTGCTACCTTCCGGTCCTGGGGGAGTTCAGCACGGTAACGCCGCACGGAGGATCTATGGAGAATCATAGTTTCTAGAGCCGATAGGCTACGACTTGCTGGCCGAGAGGCCTCGCACTGGAGAATTCGCAT
>CAIMNT010000127.1 GCA_903842855.1 uncultured Actinomycetes bacterium | reverse complement strand
GTCGGTCTTAATGAGGAATCTGTCGTGGCCTTGATGGTTACAAGTATAGCCTTATTCCGAGTCACGGCGCTTTCTCCTCCGTCGCTTTGCCCGCTTCCTCTCCTTTCGGAGAATAAAGAGTGCAAAAAACATCGCTAGAAGAATAATTAAGCCCAAGCCGGTCAACTCCAAGGGAAGCGAGGAGTTGCTACCGGGAGAATGTGATGTGCCCGCTCCGGGCGTGTTATCGGGAGTAACTCCCACAGGGTCATACATTCTGATTCCGACGCGACTTACCCCACCTACGGTATTTGAGTTAGGTGAGGTCTTGATAGATGCCCAAACGATTCCCACCTGTTGCCCAGTTGGGGCATCTGCGGGAACCGTGATGGTCACAGTAGCGAATGCATTTGAGTGCGGAGCGATTCTCACAGCATTGGGCGTAATGGTGGTCCACGAACTGAGGAGATTTGGATGATGGGCATCCAGGGGCAAGAAGACACCTTTGATATTCGTGGCAGCGCCTGGATAAAGCGTGACGTTCATCGGCGCACTCGTGGTATTCGCAACTTGAATTAGTTCCGAGACGGTCGACGACGGTTCCAGTTTAAAGACGATATACGCGCTAGCTAGCGGATTACCCTGAACCGAGCTCGGAATTTGGAAGATACGAATTCCAAGCCCACCGGGATCCGCGGGACTAGTCGCATGCGTTGATGCTTGAATTAATATACTGATGAAGTCATCGTTCCTTGATATGTCCCATCAACAGGCGTACTTGTGTATGTGAGGCCAATACTTGGCGTCCAAGAAGCGTTGGTGTGATAACCAATCGTGGTCACCACGCTAGAGAGAATACCTGCATTTGTAGATTGAGCTCCGACCGAGCTTCCACTTCCAGAGACTGAGAGCGCTCCCGGGTCGTATGAAAATATTGAAGCAGGGATGAGTGGTACCCCGGGAGTTGACGACGTTAAGCCAGACATTATGACTGCAGAGGTCCACCCTACTGAGGTATTTCGGGTATCTGTTACTGCCACCAATCCAGATGTAACGACGTAAGAGGCAGGGAAGGCGATATTAGAACCCAAATTCAAAGAAGCTGGTGCAGTAATGGAGAGATAACCATTATTTCCGCCTCCACCGTTTGTGCCTGTTGTGGCATTGATAGTCAAAGTTAGTTGGGTGTTTCCAGTGCCGGCTGCGTTCACAGCAATGGGAGAGATGAAGAGTGCAACGATAACAACCGTCACTGTGAGGAAGATCTTCTTTCCTTGATGTGATGTATTCATGTGCGCACCATATGCCAACTGTGAGAAGGATCATGGTCAATGTCTGGACTTGCGTGGACTAACCCGATACGTGGACTAACCCGATACGTGGACTAACCCGATACGTGGACTAACCCGATACAAAGTATGGATATCTCGAGAATTACTGGCGTGGCTTAGTAATTTAATTACCATTAGGGAGTACTGACGAAAGATGAGATGCTTAGAAAATGCGATTAAGGAAAAGCTCAAAGCCTTGGCTTCTTGCGATCGCATTGCTGACGCTTACAACCGACCTAGTACTTACACCTGCAAATGCAACTTCACCCATTGATTTATCTTCTGCCGCTAATTATCAGATTCTGTCAGGGACTGCACTAACAGTTGGTGCCGGCACGATTGGACTCGCGCCACAATTCGATGGAGTCTCTGCTAGCGCTGTCAGAGATCTGCAGGCGGCCATTGCGAGCGCGGCCGGTTTGAGCGCAACGGAGATTTCAGCTGATTTAGGAGGAAATACATTTACGCCTGGAATATATAAGGCGATTGGGGGCGCTGCCTTTGCGATGACAGGCGATGTCATTCTGAACGGTCAGGGCATGACGGACCCCATTTTTCTCTTCTTTACGCCGGCAGCAATGAATACAACAGCTGGGGCTATGACCTTCCTCAATGGAGCGCAACCAAAAGATGTTTACTGGGCGGTAGGTGGGGCAATCACGACTGGGGCTGGTGGGAAACTGGTTGGGACATTTATGAGCAGTGCCGCTATCACAATAGGAGCTGGCAGTACTGTCAGTGGGTGCCTGCTCGCTGTAGCTGCAGTCACCATCGGAGCTGCAAACATCTTTATAGGATGCTCGCAATCTGATGCCCTGTCGCCAACCGGAGCGCTTTCAATCTCGGTGCCAACAATCTTTCAAATTCCAGACTCTCGAGATGGTATTTCAGCCACAGGGGAATTGGGAGCTGTGACTGTGACTGATTCCCGTTCGGGTAGTTCAGCAACTTCCTGGAGCGTTACAGTCGAGGCGACAACATTAACTGATGGGTTGGGTAACACAATTCCGCCAACCGCTATTTCATACTTAGTTGACCACCTGCAGATTGTTGGAGGAGTGCCCTCGATGGTCGCGAGCCGATCAGTTTTATTCCCATCATTGCTGGCCTTGAGTGTCAGTGGCTCAGGTGGGGTCAATAGCGCTAATTGGCTCGCACAAGTTATTGTGACAATTCCTTCTGGTCAAGCGGCTGGATCCTATGCCGGAACGCTTACTCATTCAGTTTTTTAAATCTTGAATACCCCCTTCAGTTGCGTGCTTAATGCACCGGAGAGAGTACGGTCATAAGATGAATGAAAACCAACTTTTAAAATTATGGTATGACCAACGATCTGGTCGAATTCGTGCGCAAATGGCTCCAACATTATTGTTGGCAGTTATTTTGGCTTTGGCTTTGACAGGGCATCTTTCAAACAAATCTGATGTGACGTTGCGAACCTTAACCATGGGAATCGTAGCCGCATCAGGGATTTTCTCGCTTATTTCGATCTTTTCGGCGCTACGAGAAAGCATCTCGTTAATCAGTGCCTTGGAAGAAATTAAGGGATTGACTCTGCTGGGAAAAGATATTCGAAACTCTATATCTTCACTGACTATCACCGGGTTTGCGCACCTCTTTTTTAGCCTCTTTAACTTTGTTGTGCTTGGCGCCTATCTCTATAGGAGATAGGCGCTCAGTAAAGTATGTCCTGACATAACTCTTCCAAATAAGTGATTTCGTGGTGAAATAGGAGTTGCCCAATTCCACGTTACCTACAGAGAGTGGTTATTCAGATGGAAAAGATTCTTCCATTCCTCGCATTATCTGCAGCTTCCGCTCTCTTTGTGGTGGGATCCCCAGCATCTTCTGCTGGTTTGAGCTCTCATCTTCCTTTCACCATCCAGCTGGCCACTGCGGGCGAATACCAAGTTCTTGCTGGAGCGGCCCTCACAGTGGGTGCGTCGGTGGACGGCCTCGAGAACGATGCCATCGGAGTGTCCAGTGATGCAGTAGTAGATTTGTCGGCAGCTATCGCCAGCATCTCCGGCGTTGGCGGTACCACAGGCACCGCAGATCTGGGTGGACTCACATATGCCCCCGGGGTTCATCTATCTCCTGGAGGGGCCGCGATAGCCGTTACTGGCGATGTGGTGCTCGATGGACAAAATGATCCAAACTCCTCATTCTTTTTTTATACACCAGCGGCCCTGAATACCACGGCCAGCATAACTATGACACTCATCAACGGAGCTCAAGCTAAGAACGTCTATTGGATCGCCGGTGGCGCTATAACAACGGGTGCGAGCGACATTTTGGTCGGTACTTTTATGAGCAACGCAGCAATAACAACTGGTGCATCATCGATTATCACAGGCCGGCTACTAGCCGCCGCTGCAGTAACCGTCGGAGCCTCAAATATCTTCCTTCGCCCTTGAGTGCGTAACTAAACTTGGACATCAAGGCACGTGAGATGATCAGTGCGCTCCGAACTGAAAGTCCGGGTCGTAAAGATCTTCGCCTCCTAAGTGGTAGGCCACGGGTTCAACTCCCGTCTGGGACACTCAGAAGATAATCGTGCGATTTCCGGTCAGGAAGATGCGGTCTTC
>CAIMNT010000126.1 GCA_903842855.1 uncultured Actinomycetes bacterium | reverse complement strand
TCTTATCTCTGAACTTCCTTGAGTTGCTTGAGGTCGATCAACTAGAACTCCACACGGGAGTACTTCGTAAAGGTAAGTAAAACAACAGAAAACGGAACTCAATAACACTAATGAGCGAAACAACAACAAAAGACCGCCCAGCAAAAGCTGCCGGCGAACTTTCCGCAATGCTTCTGCCAGAGCTGAAAAAAGTTGCTGGCCAACTAGGCATTGAAGGCGCCACCAAGATGAGCAAGGCCGATCTGATCCAATCGATCGCGGACCTGCAGGCGGCTAATAGGGAAGCGGCTAAGGCCGAACGCGAAGCCCGTCGCTTGGAGCGACAAGAGGCGCGCAATAAGAAGAACAAGACTCCGAAGAATTCGGCGCCTAAGAACGTAGACGATAGCGAGGAGAGCGAAGACTCTGATGAGTCAGATGCTCCTGAGCAGGAATCCAACGCTGGAAGCGAGAGCTCTGAATCGCAGCGTCGCGATTTCAATGAGCGTAATGGCAACAACAATGATCGCGGCAACCGCAACGATCGCAACGATCGTGGCAACCGCCGTGATCGCAACGATCGCAGCGACCGCAATCGCTTCCGTGATCGCAATGAGCGCCAAGAGCGTGAAATTCAACTTTCAGAAGATGATGTATTAGTCCCCGTCGGCGGATTGCTTGACATCCTGGACTCATATGCATTTATTCGCACGCAGGGTTATCTGGCTGGACCAAATGATGTCTATGTATCCCTACAACAGATTCGTCGCTACGGCTTGCGCAAGGGTGATGTCATCACCGGCCAAGTTCGTCAGCCACGCGAAGGTGAGCGTAAAGAGAAGTTCAATGCTCTGGTTCGCTTGGATACCGTTAATGGTTTAGAGCCAGAGGCAGCGCGCGATCGCGTTGACTTTGCCAAGCTCGTTCCGCTCTATCCACAAGAGCGCCTACGTCTTGAGACCGAGCCAAACATATTGACTACGCGCGTAATCGATTTAGTTGCTCCGATTGGTAAGGGACAACGTGGCTTGATCGTCTCTCCACCAAAGGCCGGTAAGACCATGGTCTTGCAGGCAATTGCCAATGCAATCACTACTAATAATCCTGAGGTTCACCTCATGGTCGTACTCGTTGATGAGCGTCCTGAAGAAGTCACAGATATGCAGCGCAGCGTTAAAGGTGAAGTTATTGCCTCCACCTTTGATCGCCCCGCAGATGATCACACAAGTGTCGCCGAGCTCGCTATCGAGCGTGCTAAGCGCTTAGTGGAGATGGGTCATGATGTAGTCGTCTTGCTCGATTCGATCACACGTTTGGGTCGCGCTTACAACATCGCCGCTCCAGCATCAGGACGTATCTTGTCTGGTGGTGTGGACTCTGCCGCCCTGTATCCACCTAAGAAGTTCTTTGGTGCCGCACGTAATAATGAAAATGGTGGATCGCTCACTATCTTGGCAACCGCGCTCGTTGAGACCGGTTCAAAGATGGATGAAGTTATCTTCGAAGAGTTCAAGGGCACCGGAAATATGGAGCTCAAGCTCGACCGCCGCTTCGCAGATAAGCGCATCTTCCCAGCAGTTGATGTCGATGCATCAGGTACGCGTAAAGAAGAGATCTTGATGGGCAAGGAGGAGTTGAATATCGTCTGGCGCTTGCGTCGTGTTCTTCATGCTCTCGAGTCCCAACAGGCTCTCGAACTCCTGCTCGACAAGATGAAGGGGACAAAGTCGAACGTAGAATTCTTGATTCAAATCCAGAAGACCACGATCAGCGATAACGAAAACTCTGGATCTTCTTCCGTAAACGGAAACTAAGTAGAGGTAACGGTTAGATACATTTTAGCTCTACTCTCATGCCATGGTGAGGATCAGTGAGGGGAAGAATTACTGGCACAAAACCGGCTGGAATCGCATAGAGGCTCTCAATTCTCCATGACGACTTCTTACGACCCGCCACCTCTTTCCACTCATTGCGATATGCGGCATCGCCATATCCAAAGTGCAATGAACTCATAATGAGTACCAATTGAAATCCAAGAACGTTCCACGTAGCGATCATCCAGCCTGCAAATACTGCAATTGCGATGTACAGCGCAATATAAAGAGCAAAACGTCCACGAGGTTGCGCAGGCATAGAAATCAAATGATCTATTGCTCCGTGGGGTATTCCGAAGAGCAGGGCGATGAGGGCAATGGTAATTTGCGCGGAGATGTTGATTTCAATAGCGGCGAGGCGAAGGATGGCGAAAATGAAAATGATCATCCAGACCGTTGATCGCGAGAATATCTCGATCAACCTGAAAATGACTCTGCGCGCATCCGTCATATCCCAAGCCTATTTCAATACCCTTAACCATGGGAGTTAAAAAGGCGTGACTCACTTTAGTTACTTGGTAGTTATCCTCTTTGTCGCGCTCTGCGCAGTGAGTGTAAATTTTGGATTTCGACTTCGAATTGGTTCTCGTTGGCTCGAACTGCTTCAAACGGAGTTGATGATTTTAGCGATTTACCTCAGCTGGGATACCTGGGCCATTGCCAAGAAGAGCTGGTTCTTTGATCACCATCAGATCGTTAATATCGACGTGCTTCCAAAAGTCCCTGTTGAGGAGTTCCTCTTTTTCCTGGTGGTGCCCATCATGATTATCTTGAGCTATCAAGCACTCTTGAAATTGACGGGTTGGGGCGGGAGCGAGCCGGACCATGATTTATAGCGACATTGCCCTCGATGCAGTCGTTGTTGCCATCCTGATCGATCTCTTCTTGCTCCGCACACAAATGATCACACGAGGAATCTTCTGGTTGACCTACGCGCTGATATTTCCATTTCAGTTGATTACAAATTGGTGGCTTGCCTCGCGGAAAATTGTCCAATATTCAACCTCAGAAATTATTGGACGACGTTTAGCTGGTGCTCCAATTGAAGATCTACTCTTTGGTTTCTCTATGATCTTAATGAGGCTTGCATTATGGGAGTTCTTCAAGCAGCGCAAGGCGCGTAGCTCGTAACTCGGTAAGCAATTAAGCGGCGGGTGGCTTGGTTTCTATAGAAAGTGGACGCAGTGTCTCGGCGAAGAAGTCATTGCCCTTATCGTCAACCACAATAAAGGCAGGGAAGTTTTCAACCTCAATCTTCCAGACCGCCTCCATACCCAGTTCGGCATAGTCAAGAACTTCGACTTTGCGAATGCAATCAAGGGCCAATCGGGCGGCGGGTCCGCCAATCGATCCTAGATAGAAACCACCATGTTTCTGACAGGCATCGGTCACCTGCTTGGAGCGATTACCTTTTGCCAGCATAATCATTGATCCACCCGCGGCTTGGAATTGTTCGACATAGGAGTCCATGCGCCCTGCAGTGGTTGGTCCAAAGGATCCAGATGCATAACCCTCTGGAGTCTTGGCGGGTCCTGCGTAATAGACGGCGTGATCCTTAAAGTATTGAGGCAGTTGTTGACCGGAATCGAGCAACTCTTTGAGTTTGGCGTGGGCGATATCGCGCGCCACGATCAGAGTTCCGTTGAGTGAGAGTCGAGTTTTAATTGGGTATTGCGAAAGCGTCTTGAGCACATCGCTCATTGGTTGGTTGAGGTCAACGGAAACCGCATCCCCACCTAAATGTTCATCTGTTGTCTCGGGTAAGAAATGAGCCGGTTCGCGCTCCAATTTCTCAAGGAAGACGCCATCTTTGGTGATCTTGCCCTTAGCTTGGCGATCAGCAGAACATGAGACCGCGATTGCAATTGGTAGCGATGCACCATGACGAGGCAAGCGCACAACTCGAACATCATGACAGAAATATTTACCACCAAATTGCGCACCGATTCCAAGTGTGCGAGTGAGTTCTAGAACTTTCTCCTCTAATTCAATATCTCTAAATGCGTGCCCGGTCTTGGCATCGCCAGCGAGAGGAAGTGAGTCAAGATATTTGGTGCTGGCAAGCTTCGCCGTTTTAACGGTGTGCTCTGCGCTCGTTCCGCCGATAACTATTGCTAGGTGATAAGGAGGACAGGCGGCAGTTCCGATAGATCGCAACTTGTCATCTAACCAGCTCATAAATGACTTGGGATTAAGAACCGCTTTAGTCTCTTGATAGAGAAATGATTTATTAGCGCTGCCGCCACCTTTTGCAATAAATAAGAAGTTGTATTCGTCTGGGTGATCCGCATCCGAATAAATTTCTATTTG
>CAIMNT010000125.1 GCA_903842855.1 uncultured Actinomycetes bacterium | reverse complement strand
GCCACGCGCTACCGAGCTCCATGTATGCGGGATTGACCGCCAATGGAGTGTCGGCAACGCAAGCACATCAGATTGCTAACTTGCCAGTTGTCGGAAGTCTCTTCGCATCATTCTTGGGTTACAACCCACTTCAGAGTTTGCTGGGAAGTCAGGCCGCAACTCATGTGACAAATTCGCAGTGGGCGACGCTCACAGGAAAGCACTTCTTCCCTAATTTAATCTCTCAGCCTTTTCATCATGGATTGGTAATCGTCTTCTCCATGGCGCTTGCGATGGCTCTGGTGGGAGCGGTATTTAGTGCGTTACGCGGCTCACGCTATCTACACGATGTACTTGGCAAGGCCTAACGCTTAACTGTTCTATCCTTAAGGTATGTCCGAGTTAACAATCGACGTGGTTAAAGCACGCTGGAACGAAGTTCTAGATGCCGTGCTTGACGTCGATCGCATCGCCTGGTTGGCCTTTTTTGATGCTCGAATAGCTTCTGTCGAATCAAATGTGGTCTCAATCAATTTCTCCGATCCGCAGAAATTCAGTGGAGATCACAATTTCTCGATGGCGCGCAATCCACGTCACTTAGCTCTCTTGCATAACAAGATTTCCGAGGTCTTCGGGCAACCTCTTGAAGTGCGCGAAGTATGAAGCGCCGCATCGCCTTGCTTGCTCTGGCGCTCTCCTTTGTCTCTAATTTAGCCTCCGCAACAACAACCACACCTACACCCGTTCCATCGACCACGCCTTCGACTGCGCCTACCCCTGCAACCACAACCGCGACCACCACCACGACGGCTATGACGACGACAAAGATTGATGCTTTGGGTCCCGGATCTCGCATCCACGGGATGGATATCAGTTATTACCAGCACCCGGGAAATTCGACTATCGATTTCAAAAAGATGTATGCCGCTGGTGTGCGATTTGTGATTATCAAAGGCGGAGACTCTATGGATGCCTACGATGCCCAGGCCGTTAAATACATGATCCCTGATCGCAAAGCCGCTCAAGCGGCCAACTTGTATACATCTTTTTATTACTACGCCTACTTGCCCAATGTGAGTGATCAAGCAACCATCATTAAAGATGCCAAGGCACAAGCCCAGAAAGTTATTTGGCGGATCGCATCCCTGGGTGGATATGGACGTCATGACCTACCCGTGGCGCTTGATCTTGAAACCAACTGCACTCTATTCACCGCAACTGGGTGTGGACGTTACGCCAATCCAGCCAATGTCACACTATGGGCTCAGACCTGGCTAGCTACCGTTGCTGTTGCCACTGGCCGCAAACCATTTGTATATAGCTATCCACAATTTCTAGAAAATGCGATGGCCCGATCGGCTGCGTTACGCCAATATCCGCTCTGGTTGGCGCATTACTCCGTCGATCCTTCCGTCACAACAAATCAGCCAAATGCAAAACAAGTTGGATGCTATGCAGATTCGTGGACCAACCAGGATTGCACTGCTCAGTGGCAGATCTGGCAATACACCTCGTGCGGTATAGCAGGTAAATACGGGGTTCCTGGAACCCGGGTCGATCTCAATGTCTTCTACGGAAATAACAACGACTTCCTCAAGTTAGTTCAAGGACTCTGGCAGCCTGATAACAGTCAGATGCTGCCATTTAATGAACCTACGGCCATGTCGGTAAGCGCGCAATCATCGGGAACGACCAAAGACCCGGTGCTTTTCTACGTCAGCGTGGTGAGGCCCAACTCAACTCCAGTTGTAACTGGAACTGTCACTTATCAATCTGCTTCAACCCTCATGAGTTCGGGCGTTCAATCCATTACCCGAAATTCATCTGGGTCGTGGCTCATCAAGATTACAAATATGCCTGCCGGTAATTATGTTGGAACTATTAACTTCACTGATCCCACCGGAACTGAAGCCGCAGCCCAATACCCAGTTGTATTTGCAGTGACGCCGGCTCCTACGCCATCTGCGACCCCTTCCCCAACAGGTACGAAACCTGCATCGCCATCTCCAACTCCGATTCCCAAACCAAAGCCCACTCCTGTCGACTCCTGTGCGGGGCAAATCCGCAACTAAAGTAGGCTTACATCCATGACGAGAATCTTGGTAACTGGCGGCGCTGGATATATTGGATCAACCGCAACAGCCCTTTTAGCAGATCGCGGGTATGAGGTTGTGGTCTTAGACGATCTTTCTATGGGACATGCAGATGCCGTAGATCCCCGTGCCACCTTTATAGAAGGATCAATCCTAGATGCCGACCTGCTACGCAACGCACTTGCTGGATGCGAAGCTGTTATCCACTTTGCCGGTAAATCACTCGTGGGTGAGTCAGTCGAGAAGCCAGAGCTTTATCACCGCGTCAATGTTGACGGCACCCAGACCTTACTTGAGGCGATGTCCATTCATGGCATCGACAAGATCGTCTTCTCTTCATCTGCTGCAACCTACGGTCAGCCCATCGACAATCCCATTACCGAAGAATCCTTTGCCTCCCCCACCAATCCTTACGGTGCATCCAAACTCGCTATCGACAAGATGATTACATCCGCAGGAATTAGCGCTATCTCGCTGCGTTATTTCAATGTTGCTGGTGCATATCAAACAACCCAAGGGTGGTTAGCCGAACGGCACAACCCGGAAACCCATTTAATTCCACTGGTTTTACGCGCCACTGAAGATAATCCGCTCAAGATATTTGGTACTGACTGGGATACGAAAGATGGCACCTGCGTCCGAGATTACGTACATGTCGTTGATCTAATTGAAGCTCACATAATGGCACTTGGAGCTCTTAAGCCACATGTGCACGAGATCGTTAATCTTGGCAGCGGTGGAGGTTACTCGGTACGCGAAGTTATCTCAGTTGCATCGCAGGTTTTGGCTCGCCCCGTACCTGCAGTTGAAAGTCCACGTCGCGCCGGAGATCCAGCCACCTTGGTTGCTTCGATTGTAAAAGCGAAGTCTCTACTCGGATGGGAACCCACCCGAGCACTAGAGACGATGATTAGTGATGCGGTTAAGTCGCAGGCTCAATAGAGCGGACTTCCACTCCACCGATTGCATTAAGTACTTCAAGCAAATCCGTTGGATCACTGCCCGGAATAGCGACTGTTATGTCGTCGATTCCTTTGCCGTTCTCGCTCTTTATTGTTACAAGTGAGCGAATATCGCCACCAGCAAAACCAATAGCTGATGCCACCGCTCCTAGTGAACCGGGGCGATCTGGGAGTGCAATCTGCAATTTGAATATAGCCATGAATTAGACCGTCACAATCGCATTGCCACTGATGGCAACGCTGTATTTAGCCAATGGTGTTGGGGCAGGACCACCAAGCACCGCGCCGCCGTTGGCAGGGTCAAATGTACTACCGTGGCAGGGGCAGTCGAGCGTCTTTGCCGCGGTGTTATATCCAAGCGAACAACCTTGGTGGGTACAGATCGCCGAATAGGCAAAGACTCCAACCTTGGTTCTAAAGAGAAAGGCGGGATTTCCATCGGGAGCGGTGAATTGCATTACCGAACCAATCGGAAACTTCGCGAGATCAACAATCTTGGTTCCCGCGACTGGCGTTGGAATCGACCTCTTGAGCCCACCTGCTGCGAGCGCAGCGATCACTGCGGTGACTCCAACACCGATCATCTGCATAACCTCGCGACGATCTTTCAGGTTTGGAATTGGATTTTTGCGAACTCTAGGACCAGCCTCTTTGCGCACCAGGAAGAAGAGAGCGATCCACATCACGAGGTAGGCAGTGTCTGAGCCAAGGAAGTATGGATAGACATGCCAGGTCACGGATAACCAGAGGATCGTG
>CAIMNT010000124.1 GCA_903842855.1 uncultured Actinomycetes bacterium | reverse complement strand
TATCTACGAGAACGATCCCTTTGAGTCTTATTACTCTGGAAATACCGTTCAGATCTGCCCAGTCGGTGCCCTGACCGGAACTTCCTATCGCTTCCGCGCTCGCCCATTTGATTTAGTCTCTGTCGATTCAGCGTGTGAACACTGTGCATCTGGTTGCGATCTTCGTACCGATATCCGTCGCGACAAGACCTTGCGCCGCCTCGCTGGCGATGACCCTGAGGTAAATCAGGAGTGGAACTGCGATAAGGGTCGTTGGGCTTTTAAATATTTGACCTCACGTGAGCGGGTCAAGCATCCGATGGTCCGTGGCGCAGATGGCGAACTTCATGAGGTCTCATGGCCAGAGGCGATCGCGGCAGCGGCTGGAGGTTTAAAAGGCAAGCGCGTTGGAGTTCTTACCGGCGGCCGCCTTACCCATGAAGATGCATATGGCTATTCTAAATTTGCTCGGGTAGCCCTTGGTACAAACGATATTGATTTCCGTGCCCGTCCGCACTCTGACGAAGAGCGTGATTTCTTGGCTACAGTGGTCGCCGATTTAAGAACGACATATGCCGATATTGATAAGGCCGACCAGGTTGTACTCGTTGACTTCGAACCAGAAGAAGAATCCCCCATCGTCTTCTTGCGTATTTATCGCCATGTGCGAAAGCGTGCACTTCCAGTAATTTCAAGCGCTCCAATCTCAAGTCGGGGAAGCAAGAAGCTCGGCGCAAAATTGGTACCCCGCCTCTCAGATCTCTCCGGTCTAACTGCACAGAGCGTTATTTTGATTGGAGAGCGCGCTGCAGAAACCGCTGGAATGCTGTCGGATGCATATGAGATTGCTCAATCGACCGGAGCAAAGTTGGCCTGGATTCCTCGCCGCGCCGGTGAGCGAGGCGCTCTCGCAGCAGGTGCAATTGGAAATCTCCTTCCTGGAAATCGACCAGTGTCAGATACATCTGCTCGCGTCGATCTGCAAAGTGCGTGGGGAGTAAGCGATCTCCCATCACATCCAGGTCGTTCTACAACCGAGATCTTGACGGCACTTGGCGATGAATCGCTTGATGCGATTCTTCTTGGTGGCGTAGATCCAATGGATATCTCCGCAGATGCCCTCAATCAACTTCTCAATACTTTTGTCGTTTCACTTGAGATCTCACATAGCGCTGTCACAGCGATTGCAGATGTGGTGCTTCCGGTTGCGGCTGTCGTTGAAAAATCAGGTTCATATCTAGATTGGCGCGGAGTAGCACGTCGCTTCGATAAGGGAGTTGAAGATGCGGACCTCCGTAGCGACCTGCGGATTCTCTCAATATTGGCCGATGAGATTGGCAGACCCATTAACCTGCCATCGGTAACCGCTGCGGCTGCAGAGATTGAATCACTTGGAGCATGGGACGGCGCTAAAGAGAGCTTTACCAAGAGCCCTGCCGCACCAGCCTCCTCCGCAGAATTCACCTTGGTCTCATGGCGCTTCCTGCTCGATCTTGGATCTTTGCAACAGGGTGAAGCGAACCTAGCGGGCACCGCTAAGAAGGCGCGCGCTCATATCTCCGCAGCCACAGCCTCCAAACTGGGAGTTACCGAGGAGGATGTCGTTGTGATTTCCAGCGAGCGCGGTTCTATCGAACTTCCAGTATCCATCCGCGATATCGCAGATAACTTGGTCTGGGTTCCACGTAATTCTGAAGGCTCGCAGGTAATTCCATCGCTCGGATTCACCAGCGGTGCGGTTAAGGTGGCGAAGCGATGAGCACAACAACTCTTATCGGCCAAGATCCAGGTTGGCTCATTCTTGTTAAGGGTTTGCTGATCTTCGTCTTCTGCGTTCTCTGTACTTTGATGGCGGTCTGGGGCGAGCGTCGAATCGTTGCTCGTATGCAGATGCGACTGGGACCGAACCGCGTTGGAAAGTTTGGTTTGCTACAAGCTCTTGCCGATGGCGTGAAGTTGGCTCTCAAAGAAGATTTGATTCCTGCGGCGGCAGACAAGGTTGTATTTATTATCGCTCCAATAATCTCCGCAACTACCTGCTTCATGGCATTTGCCGTTATTCCATTTACTGGCAAGGTCACACTCTTTGGTCATAAGACAGCAATGCAACTGACTGATTTACCTGTCAGTGTGCTTTATATCTTGGCGATCGCATCTGTCGGTGTTTACGGAATTGTGCTTGCGGGCTGGTCCTCTGGATCTACTTATCCGCTTTTAGGTGGACTTCGCTCCAGCGCCCAAGTCATCTCTTATGAAGTTGCGATGGGCCTCTCACTCGTTGCCGTCTTCATCTACTCAGGAAGCATGTCCACCTCCGAGATCGTTGCAGCGCAACATCAATGGTGGTTCTCCGTCATTCTCTTCCCATCATTTGCCATTTACGTTATTTCGATGGTTGGCGAAACCAATCGTGCTCCCTTCGACCTTGCTGAGGCTGAAGGTGAACTCGTTGGTGGATTCCATACCGAGTATTCATCGCTTAAATTCGCGCTCTTCTTCCTAGCCGAGTATGTAAATATCGTCGCCGTCTCCTCTTTGGCAACAACTCTCTTCTTGGGCGGATACCACGCGCTTCCTGGTCTCACCTTTACAGAATCTTGGCTTGGTGGCTGGTTCACACTCTTCTGGTTTGTGGGCAAAGTCGTCGCCTTCTTCTTCTTGTTCGTCTGGCTGCGCGGAACTCTGCCGCGTCTGCGCTATGACCAATTCATGAAATTTGGTTGGAAGGTATTGATTCCTACTAGTTTGGTATGGATCTTGGTGCTGGCATCACTTCGTGTGATGTCGCAACGCGCTGTAAGTCGTCCGGTGGTATTTGGTTTTAGCATAGGTGTCGTTCTATTGGTTGTTCTTGCAACCACTTTGTATGACAGATCCACCGCCAAGGCAAAGGCAGCGGCAGTTCTGCCCGATCTTCCCGCCCCCTCATTTCCCGTCCCCGCTCTTCCAGGACAACTTCTGGTGACAGAGGCAAGCGTCGTTACTGAATTGGAGAGCCACAATGGCTGATGAAGCAAAGAGTTTTTCACAGCAGTTGTTGGGATTTTGGGTCACCTTTGCCACCATGTTCAAGAAGGTCAACACGGTGGAGTACCCAGATGTTAAAGAGCCAACGGCGGAACGCTTTCATGGTCGCCATCAATTAAATCGGTATGACGATGGCCTAGAAAAATGTATCGGTTGCGAGCTCTGCGCTTGGGCCTGCCCAGCAGATGCAATCTACGTAGAGGGTGCAGATAACACGGAAGAAGAGCGTTTCTCTCCGGGCGAGCGGTTTGGTCAGGTTTATCAGATCAACTATCTGCGTTGCATCTTCTGTGGACTGTGCATCGAAGCATGTCCGACCCGTGCTTTAACAATGACCAACGAATACGAGTTGGCCGACAATCAACGATCCAAGTTAATTTTTGAGAAGGAAGATCTCTTGGCCCCACTACGCCAAGGAATGATTGCGCCTCCCCATCCTATGTATCCAGATTCTTCTCACCTTAATTATTACAAGGGCGAGATCACCGGTTCACATCCTTCGCAAGCGCCGGAGGAGCAGAAATAAAATGTTGCATAACTCGTTTCACTTCGCTCTCACCGTTGGTAGGACCGCAACTCCAGAAGCGGTTCAATTCTGGATCTTGGCTCCGCTCGCAGTTATTGCAGCCCTTGGAATCTTGTTGGTCAAGAAGGCGGTTCACTCTGCACTCTTGATGGCATGGGTGATGGTCACACTCGCCATCTTCTATATCGCCGAAGATGCGCTCTTCTTGGGAATCGTTCAAATCGTGGTCTACACCGGCGCCGTGATGATGCTCTTCCTCTTTATCTTGATGTTGGTGGGCGTTGATAGCTCAGAGTCCTTCGTTGAAAATCTGAAGGGTCAGCGGATTCCATCTATCGTGGCCGCTATTGGGCTAGCTGGCCTGTTGATCTCACTTCTTGGCCGCGCCACAGTCGGTGCTCCTGCAGCAGGACTTGGCGTCGCCAATGCCGATGGCAATGTGCAAGGTTTGGCTAAATTGCTCTTTACTCAATATGTCTGGGCTTTTGAAGTTGTCTCCGCACTTCTCATTACTGCTGCCCTGGGTGCAATGGTCTTGGCTCACTCACAGAAGATTCGCTCTCCCTTTGCACAACGCGATTTGGCGATCGCCAGATTCCGTAAGGACTCCTTGGGAGATGCTGCAGGGCTTCCAGCACCTGGCGTCTATGCCCGCCACAATGCGGTTGACGTTCCGGCGCTCTTACCTGATGGCTCTCCAGCCCCAACATCGGTATCACAGACCTTGCGCTCACGCGGCGACATCATCACCAGTGCTGGTTTTGCTCTTGAATCTATTGAAGAGCAGGAGGATTAAATGGATATCTCAAATTACCTCTACCTTTCGGTCATTCTCTTCTCGATCGGCGCTCTGGGCGTCCTTGTTCGTCGTAATGCGATTGTAATTTTCATGTGTATTGAGTTGATGCTCAACGCTTCAAATTTGGCTCTCGTTACCTTCTCTAGAATTCATGGAAATCTTGATGGCCAAGTTGCATCCTTCTTCACCATGGTTGTCGCCGCCTGCGAAGTAGTTGTAGGACTCGCGATCATTGTCACTATTTATCGCTCCCGCCGATCGGCATCAGTTGATGATGCCAGTTTGTTGAAGAACTAATGAGAACTAGCAGCCATTTGGTATACCTCATCGCTCTTCCACTCTTTAGTGCGGC
>CAIMNT010000123.1 GCA_903842855.1 uncultured Actinomycetes bacterium | reverse complement strand
GCGATCTTGGTTCCGAAAATATCCACGACTTTATTTTCGCCAGATGAATCGACGATAGAACCTTTAATTAAATTGGATTGACCCAAGAAGTTCGCTACGAACGAGGTCTGCGGATTGTCGTAAAGGTCGGCTGGACTACCCATCTGTTCAATCTTGCCCTCGTTCATTACCGCGATTGTGTCGGCCATGGTCATGGCCTCCTCTTGATCGTGGGTGACATGCACAAAGGTGATTCCTACTTCGGTCTGAATCCATTTCAACTCAATCTGCATTGAGCGGCGCAATTTGAGGTCCAAGGCTCCAAGTGGTTCGTCTAGGAGCAGTAAGGCAGGACGATTTACGATGGCGCGAGCCAAGGCAATTCGTTGTTGTTGTCCGCCTGATAACTGATTTGGCTTACGAGTGGCCAGGTGACTTAGTTCAACGAGGTCAAGCGCCTTCTTTACTTGTGCATCGACATCTTTAACTCCGCGACGGCGCAATCCGAAAGCAACATTTTCGTAGATAGATAGATGTGGGAAGAGGGCGTAATTTTGAAAGACGGTATTAACGGGACGCCGGTATGGCTTCTCGTAGGTAATATCCGTATTTCCAATTGCGATCGAGCCCGATGTCGGCTCCTCTAAGCCCGCAACCATGCGAAGAGTCGTAGTCTTGCCACACCCAGATGGTCCAAGCAGTGCGAAGAAGGAACCCTCTGGAATCACCAAATCCAAATCATCCACGGCAACAAAGTCACCGAAGCTCTTGGTCAAGTTCTTGAGGGTCAGATCCCCATGCGCCGAGGTGGAAGCGTCAACCACTATGCGTTTCCGCTCGCCTTCTGAAATGCCGTAGAGAATGAGATCTGCTCCGCCTGAGTTAGTTCACGGAAGACCTTGAGGTTCTTCCACATCGCATCATCAGGGAAGATCAATTTGTTGCTAACAGCCGCTGGGTTAATTTTCTCCATAGCCTGCTGCGCTCCAGCAACCGGGCAAATGTAGTGAATGTAGTTAGCGACGCGAGCTGCCACGACTGGGTCGTAGTAGTAGTTGATAACCGCTTCCGCGTTCGCCTTATTAGGTGATAGGGCGGGAATCATCATGTTGTCAGTAGAGAAAGTTCCACCAGACTCTGGAATTGCGAAGCCAAATCGGTTGGAATTTTGCGCGTTAAGTTGATTGATATCGCCCGACCAGCCGATTACTGCTACGGCATCGCCACTGATCAGATCCTCTTGATAACTCTGACCCTTCACCTGGCGGATGAATCCATCGTGGATCATCTTCTGCAAGTAATCGATAGCATTCATAAATTTATCTTGACTAAAAGGCTTACTGATATCGACGCCCTGCCACAACATGATCAGGCCGATCGTGTCGCGCATCTCGGATAAGACCTCAATCTTGCCCTTATTAGCTGGAGCGAAGAGCTGCTCCATAGTGTGTATGCCCTTGGGATTCTTCTGATTGTTCCAAGCAAATCCCGCAATGATTCCAGCCCATGGCAATGAGTAGTGACGACCTGGATCTAATGGTCGATTGAGCAGGAATGGAAGCACATTCTTCTTATTTGGGATCTTGGCATCATCGAACTTGGTCACATACTTGCCGTTGATCCAACGAGCGGCCATCCACTCTGTGAGTACGACAATGTCGTAACCAATATCTTTCCTGAGGCGCAGTTGTGGCGTTACCTTGGCGGTAAAGGTGTCGTTGTCGTCAACGACCTCCATATACTTAACTGGAATACCGGTCTTCTTGGTGAAATCAACGAGAGTTGGGTAGTTCTTGGTCTTGTTGTCATAGTCCAAATATAAGGACCAGTTGGCAAAGCGAACCGGTTTGGAACTGGCAGCATGTGCCATCTCTTCACTTGAAAGGCCCAAGAGCGAAGCGGCACCAAGTCCACCAGTAGCCTTGAGAAGGTTTCTCCGAGAGATTTCGATGGACATTACCAACCGCCTTCCATTAGTTATGGGCAGATACTAGAACCGCAGAACTCCTGTTACAACAAGAAAGCCTATTACTTGGAGATGCCCTCCGTTGATTCTTCGCGGATATGCCACGAAGTTCCATATGACTCAAGCAACTCTAAG
>CAIMNT010000122.1 GCA_903842855.1 uncultured Actinomycetes bacterium | reverse complement strand
TCTTCATTATTTATCACCCATGCTAGTTAGTAGTGAGTTATCCATTAGATGAGTTCCGCTCCCAGAAGCTTGGACCAACTGGAACAGTGAATGGTTGCTTGGCGATCAGATATCCATTCGAATCAACGGTGATTGCCAACTGTGGAAGTGGGCGAGCGGCTGGTCCAAAGATAACTTTGGCGGCGCGCGTTACATCGAAAGTTGATTGATGGCATGGGCAGAGCAGGTGATGCGTCTGTTGTTCGTAGAGAGCAACGGCGCAACCCATGTGAGTACAAATTTTAGAGAAGGCGATGATGCCTTCGTGAGTCCACGACAAGCGCTCTGCATCAAGATTGAAATCCTCTGGACGTAGACGGATGAGAAGAACCGCATCCTTGCCGGTGTTCTCCAATGTGCGTTCAGTACCTGCGGGAAGTTCTGGAAGTACCTGTGCAACAGCGCCCACTTCAAGGTCGGATGCCTTGATTGGCGTGCCTGCGGGATCAAGTAAAAGTCGAATTCCTGCAGACCAATCGGTCGTATCGAAGTACTTTTTAGGCTGAGGGCCGGTATCTCGAAGCAACAGGAGTGGGGAGAGGCCAACTAGTCCAAGTGCAAGTCCTAGTGTTCGCTTAATCAGACTGCGACGTCCTAGACCTGCAGCGGCGCCACGCTCTTTGAAAGTTTCTACTAACTCAGCGCGATCAACTTCCTCAGAACGAAATTCATGGCGCTCTGCAATAACCTCTTGATCAGGCATTAATTTCTTAGCCCATTGAATTGCACCTAGGCCGATGAATAACGTTGAAGCGGTTAAGCCAAGTCCAAGCAGGAGTTGCTGAACGTTGGTGCTGCCCATAATTGGTAGATAGAAGAACTTGTCTTTAGGGACGATGATGTATGAGACGATCGTAAGAACTGTGCCGACTGCCGATAGCAAGAAGAGAATTGCGACTTGTTGCTCTGCGCGCTTGGCTGCCTTTGGATCTACATCGGCATTGCGATGCACATGCTCTGGAAGGCCTGGATCTTGGAAGCGTTCTACTTGATTGCTCATGTTATTTCGCCTTCATTGCGAGCCATACAGCTGCGCCTATTAGGAGACCAAGACCGAGAACCCAACCGAGCAATCCTTCAGTAACAGGGCCTACGCGTCCGAGTGATGCGCCACCTTGATTTTGTTCATGATCTGCAGCTTGCAGCCACTTGATAATCGAAAGCTTCTCTTGTGGAGTGATTGTTGCATCAGTGAACTTCGGCATTGACTGTGGACCGGTCACCATTGCTTCGTAAATGTACTTTGGCTCAACGCCCATAAGTGATGGCGCGTACTTGCCGTTGGTGAGTGCTCCACCTTGACCGGCAAAGTTGTGACACATTGCGCAGTTCGTTCTAAAGAGTTGTCCACCAAGAGCTGAATTGCCATCGCGCTCATAGGTAAGCGATTCGTTTGTTACTGATGCAGGTCCAGGAGCGAGAGATGCGATGTAAGCAGCCAGAGCCGCTGTCTCTTGAGGGTTATAAACCGGCTTCTTCTGCATTGCTTGTTGGCTCATATCCGCCATTGGCATGCGACCTGTACCTACCTGGAAATCAACCGCTGCCGATCCAACTCCAATGAGCGATGGGGCAATCGACTGGCCTTCGGCATGAAGGCCATGACAGGAGGAGCATCCGCGAAGAAAGAGTTCTTTACCTTGCGAGACAAGGGTGGACGTTCCGGAGTCGACGCTCCTTTGAGCACTTGGCAGCGCCGAAGCTACTGCGAAAGCGGAACCGATAGTGAAGAGAGCGGCAACGACCAGGATTGGTCCTGCGATGCGATTGCGACGGAAGCTAGAGAGGCGTTTCACGTATAGCTCCTATTTGATGAGATAGATCGTAGAGAAGAGGGCGATCCAAACAATGTCGACGAAGTGCCAGTAGTACGAAACCACAATCGCCGTTGTTGCTTGGGAGTGACCGAATTTGCGCGCTTTTGCAACGCGAATCAATACGATCAAGAATGCAATGAGACCACCTGTTACGTGTAATCCGTGGAAACCAGTGGTGATGTAGAAGACCGAGCCATATGCACGAGAAGATAAAGAAAGACCATCGCGAACAAGATTGGCATACTCGTAAATTTGACCGCCAACGAAGAAGGCGCCCATTAAAAAGGTGAGTGCAAACCACTCGCGCATGCCCCACTTGGAAATTTTGAAGAGAGAACCGCTGCGTCGACTTTGGAAACGCTCTGCGGCAAAGACACCGAACTGACACGTTACCGATGAGAGGACGAGCACCGTTGTATTGATCGCAGCGAACTTCACATTCAACATCCCCGTTGATTCAAGCCAAATCTTTGGTCCTTGAACAGCGCGTGTCGTGAAGTACATGGCAAAAAGTGCTGCGAAGAACATGAGCTCCGAGGAGAGCCATACGATGGTGCCGACTGCCACCAGATTGGGGCGGTTGTTCTTGGCCGGGGCTTCTAGTGTGGTCACCGGCGCATTATTCCCGATTTCTACCCTTTTTAAGTAATGAGGAGCCTCGTGGGCGTGGCAATCGCGGGTGAGTCTTGTCACGAAAAAGATAGGATTTCGAGTATGCAAAGTAGCGAAATTTCTTGGGATCAGATCATCGCCCAATTGGCCGATCATGAAGATTTAGGGGCCGAGCAATCAGGATGGGCGATGGGTCAGATACTGGGGGATCTAGCCGAAAAAGAGACCATTAAATCCTTCCTGCTCGGGGTCCAAGCAAAGGGCGAAACTGCCGAAGAGGTCGAAGCCTTTGTCTCGGTTATGTACCAGCATTGCGCCCCTATTAGCGTCACGGAGAGGGCTGTAGACCCCGTCGGCACTGGTGGAGATGGGGCCAACACGATCAATATCTCCACGACTGCGGCAATAATTGCTCGAGCCGCTGGAGCAAAGGTGATCAAACACGGTGCCCGAGCGGCATCCTCTAAATCTGGAGCAGCTGACCTACTTGAAGCCCTGGGCGTGAACATCGATCTAGATGGAGCGCAAGTTGCCGCAACATTCGACGAGGTAGGTATCGGCTTCTGTTTTGCCCCAAAGTTTCACCCTGCTATGCGCTTTGCCGCCCCGGCTCGTCGCGAGTTAGGACAGGCCTCGGTCTTTAATATCTTGGGGCCATTGGCCAACCCGGCGAAGCCAAAGGCTGTGGCCATCGGTGTCAGTAAAGCCAGAGTCATGCCAATCATGGCCGATGTTCTTCACAAGCGCGGGGCTGAGGGATTTCTCTTCCGCGGCGATGATGGGATTGATGAGATCACCCTCTCGACGACCACGCAGATCATGCAGATTCACGGGGGAGCGGCACGGCTCGAGAGTTTTGACCCGCGCAACCTCGGCATTGAATTGGCACCGATTGAGGCACTTGCTGGAGGGGATGCAGAATTTAACGCTGCCGTCACTCTACGGATTTTTGAAGGAGAGCTAACTCCAGCTCGCGATGCGGTCTTGCTCAATGCCGCTGTAGCTCTGGCGGCTTACAAAGGCGATTTTGGGCGACCAATTACGGAGCAGATTGCAGATGGCTACGCGTTAGCGTCCGCTGCAGTGGACTCAGGAGAGGCAAAAGAAATATTAAAGAAGTGGGCGCTATTCACCCAACAATTTAAATCAGCCTAGGTTCCCTTTTGATCCTTTTGCGAGAAAATTTTTCGAGCTCGCCAAAGGTATGTACACCGAATCCTGCCAAACGTTCAAAGAGGGCATGAAGCACCTCTACTGTGGTTTGGGCATCATCAAGAGCGCGGTGAGTAGGGGTTACCTGGGTATTGAAAAATACGGCGAGGGTGCCGAGCTTGCAATCCATGACCTCATCACGCGTTAATACAGAACGAGCAAGCCGAACGGTGTCGATAACTTTGTACTTTGGCCATTGGTATTCAAGCTCGCGACTGGCGGCCTGCAGAAAACCGATATCAAAGGGAGCATTGTGAGCCACTAGCACCGTCTCGGAAGCAGGACCACAGAACTCCAAAAAGGTAGGAAATACCTCGTCGATAATGGGAGCGAGTCGAACCATCTCGTTATCTATCCCGGTGAGTTCGGTGATGAAGACGGGGATAGGTGCAAGCGGATTTACAAAGGTTTTGAACTCCCCAATTACCTCTCCACCGTGGACTTTGACTGCTCCGATCTCAGTGATGACCGCGCCAGCATGAGGACTTCCACCTGTCGTCTCCAGATCCACAACGACGAATGTCGTCGCGTGGAGCGGGAGGGATTCCATAAGAATTAAAGGCTACGCGAACTCGCTGACATTTATTAGCGCAGCACCAGAGTTAGGAAGAAAATAATCCCCATCGTGATTGGCAGCGTCTGCATCAATCCGCGCAACGTTGAAACTGTTGCCGCCGCTCCAAAGCGCCTTTGATTAAAGGCTCCTAACACGGATGCGACTACAGGGTAGGTAGACATGGCGCCCGCCACCTTCGCGCCAACGTGCGGAGCTAGTGCGCTGAGGGAGATTAATAGGACCAGCGTGACCGCGATGCGGACCGGGATCTCCCATCGAGGTGGCGAAATTTTCTGCGTGAAGGAATCGCTTTTTGGCCAGAAGCGCATAGCCACAAGCCAGAGCAGAATCAGGGCAGGTGCACTTACCCAGATAGAGAATTTGAATGAGGTGATAAAGAACCCCATAGCTAAACAGGCTGCGGTTCCAACTGCTATCGCAACGAGCCATGAAGTGCGTAGCGCTGCACATGCATAAGCCCAACAAAAGACAATGAGCGCCATCTGCCCCAGCAACACTCCATGCGCCGTCTTACCTGCAAAGGCCACCCCCTCTTGTAAGCCAATGATGAGAAGGAAGGGACCAGTTGTAATGGGAAGACCAATCAACCATCCACCAAATCGATCCCCAAAATTGCGTTGCAAGTAACTGACCGAGAGAACTATTGCGGGAGCGATCATGACTTTGAGGTAAAAGAGCGCGGTGAACATCAGGGTGGACGATACCCGAGGCCATGACTTAGATTGAGGTATGGCCACAAGTAATGCACCCGCAGGTTGGTTGGAAGATTATTACGCTCCGGGTAAAGAGCATGCAGATATTGGAATTATCTTTGTTCATGGCTTCACGGGGTCACCCGCCTCGATGCGACCTTGGGCCGCATATTTCGAGGAGCGCGGTTACACGGTGAGCGTTCCAAGGCTCCCAGGGCATGCAACCCAATGGCAAGATCTCAACAAGGTGAAGTGGCAAGAGTGGCCAGCCCGGGTTCAAGTAGAAGTTGATAAGTTAAAGCAGGTCTGCAGCAAGGTCTTTGTCTTTGGATTATCAATGGGTGGAGGCACCACTCTTAATATCGCTGAACGCAATGATGTGGCGGGAATCTGCCTAGTTAATCCAATGATTCATATTCCGGGCAACCTCATTAAATTGGCTCCCGTACTTGCGCTGCTTCAACCAGGACGTGCATCTGTCGGTGACGACATAAAGAAGCCAGACGTTACTGAGTGGGGCTATGACGTTTTACCTACAAAGGGTGTGGTTCAACTAAACAAGATGCTTAAAGAGACTCGCGCCAATTTAAATAAAGTTAAAGCTCCGACTCTGCTTTTTCATAGCGTAGATGACCACGTGCTTCCAATTTCCAATTCAAATATCATCATGTCCGAAATTGACAGTGTCGCCGGACAGCGGATTGAGCTCACCAATAGTTACCATGTCGCTACCTTAGATTTCGATGCACCACTAATTTTCGCTAACTCTTTAGCGCATGTAGAGCAGTGGAGTTAGAAGTCAATTATCTCCTTGTGAGAAGTTATCGATTCCAGAAAATCTAGATCAGGTGTAACGCCAATCCCAATCCCTTGCGGAACGCTCAGATATCCGTCGTGCATCACAAATGGTTCTGTGATGTCGCGGTGATAAAAGCGACTAGAGGCAGAGGTATCTCCCGGCAAGGTGAATCCAGGCAGCGCCGCTAGTGCGACGTTGGCGGCACGCCCGATTCCAGTCTCCAACATTCCGCCGCACCAAACCGGAATTCCTTCGCTCAAGCAGAGATCGTGAATCTTCACTGCCTCCAAGTATCCGCCGACTCGTCCGGGTTTGATATTTATAACAGTAGTCGCCTTGAGAGCCAGGGCATCTTCCGCCGAGCGAAGAGAGGTAATGGACTCGTCGAGACAGATGGGAGTTTGAACCTGTTTTGCTAACAGTGCGTGACCGAGAATGTCATGTTCGTCGAGTGGTTGCTCAATCAGTAGAAGATCAAATTGATCTAGCTGTGCAAGTAGCTCTCCGTCACTTCGTGCATATGCCTGATTTGCATCTACCTGAAGTGGAATCTCGGGCCAATTTCTACGAACTTCTGCGACCGGCTCTAAATCCCATCCTGGTTCGATCTTTAATTTGATTCGCTTGTATCCATCACTGATATACCCGCTCACCTCATCTATTAATTGCGGAATGGTGGGAGCTATTCCAACCGAAACTCCGCACGGAATCTCTGATTTATTTGCACCTAAGAAAGTGGCGAGTGAGGTGGATTCGGTTTTGAGCTGGGCATCTAGGAGTGCGGTTTCTAGAGTTGCCTTCGCCATTGGTGAGCCCAGGTAGGGAGAGAGGATTCGAGCTACATCCTGCACTGTGAACTCCCCGGCTACCTTTAATGCCGGAATCAAGAATCTGCGCATCAAATCTAATGAAGCAGCCACATATTCGGGGGAGTAAAGCGGCTCTGACATCGCCACACACTCAGACCAACCAACGATCCCATCACCTGTCGTTAATTTAAGGATGGCTACTTCGCGGGCGTTCTGAGTTCCAAAGGAGGTTCTAAATGGGCGCACCAAAGGAAGATTGATAGTCCGCAATTCGAGATCCGAGATTTTCATATTCACTCCAATACATATTCATTGTTCGCCGAAAAACCAATGACCTTCTTGCCACTACCCAACGCTTCTTGGAAAGCTGCCCGCACTTGCATCCGCCAACGCCCGTTTAAATCAGGATCGGTGCGTCTAATTTCCACGATATCTGCCGGCAGTTCGATCAGCTCTGCATCGTATGGCGGCTGCGCTATCTCCCATCGCGGAGTCGGCTCGTCGGGAGTTAGATCCCAACGAACCATCATCCGATCTGATTCATCGCCATTGTTTAGGTCATCAGCCATATTTCCGTAGAAATTCTCGTGATAAGAGATGAGATCAGCGCCGAGTTTAAGAATATTGAGACGAGCGTTACGCCGAACCAAAGGGTCAAAGGTCCAGGTGATGGATTTGTATTCATGCTCTTTCGCCCAACTCCATTGGTGATTCTTCACCAATGTGCCAAGTCCGCGATCGCGGTGAGATTCAATGAATGCCGTCATATGTGAATGCAGATGAATATCGGGTTCTATTGAAGGGAATGCGAATGATGCTCCAACTACTTGTGATCCGTCGAAAACTCCAACGAGATAACTTCCCGTATGAACCATTGCCTGCAAGAGATTCGAGGTGATTTGAGTTTCATTAGATGAGGGCCAGACCGAATCAAAGATCATTCGTGCATGAAACTGTTCTTGTAGCGTATGTAGTTCGCGGATCTCAATCACCATTAAATGTTACTCGGCGAGTGTCTGTAAACGGGTACCTTTGGCGAGTGAGTGGAGGAGTTCAACTTTTACGGATAATCCCGGCCTTTGCTCTGACTGCGCTCCTGTTGGCCATTGTGCCCGGTCAAGGCGTAGCGATGGTTTTACGTCAGAGTTTGATTGGCGGCAGGCGAGCGGCTTTCTTCTCGGTTGCTGGAAATTCTTCAGGGTTGGTGCTGTGGGGAGCCATGTCTGCCGTTGGATTGTCAGCAATCTTCGCAAAGTCACATACCGCTTTCAACATCTTGAAATATGCCGGAGTCATTTTTCTACTGGGGCTGGCGGTGCAGACCTTGATTCAGCTCAAGAATGAATTTGGAAAGTTCGATGTAGTTAGCGGAGCTAAAACTAAAGATGGTGCCGCTTATCGATTGGGGCTCTTCACAAACCTAACCAATGTAAAGGCCGCGGTCTTCGCAGTGGCATTCACCCCGCAATTCGTGCCTCATAAATTCTCATTAGGGCTTGGAATCTTTCTTCTAGCGTGTGTACAAGCAATGGTCTCTTTTAGCTGGTACACCTTCTTAATCCTTGCTGTAGATAAATCCGCCATCTTCCTGGCAAGACCTAAAGTTCGCCGCACTCTCACCGGCATTTCTGCAGGTGGAATAGTTCTTTTGGCGATTGGATTATTGCTCTCGCACCCCAGATAAATTAAAGGACTGAGACCAGATATTCAACGACATTTGCTGAACTCCAGCATCCGCTATGCAGTGCGCTTAGCTCTTGCGCCCCCGATAGATCAGATCCCAAAGTTAGTAGCGCTGGTTCGTGATAGGTAGCCCATCTAACTTGACCGAGCCCAATGTTGGCCATCAGCGCATTGCAGAGACATTTAACGTTTTCCGCCTCGCCTTCGCTTCCACCTTTAAATTCAAAGGTCTTGACTGGCTCTGCGCTGCAGCGATAACCGATTCCACCATCTGGACGTAAGAAAGGAGAACGTAGATAGCCCAAATCGCATTTGCGGTTACGGGCCTCATACACCTCTGGATCCGTCGCTGTTCCTTTAATCTCGACGACTTTAAAGGGAAAACCGGTTGCAGAAGTCTTGGGTTCAGTACGAACCTCGAGAGTTCCATCTGTGATTCCTTTAAGTACCTCATCGCGTAGATCATCAGTGATTCCAGATTCACGAGATAGGGCGAAGAGAGAGCCAACTTGAACTCCGACAGCGCCGAGTTCAATCGCCTCTTTGACCTTTGCTGGAGTGCCATAGCCACCCGCCAACCAGAAGGGCAGACCGACCGCCTTCACCTTTTCGAAGTCAGCGAGATCCTTCTCGGAGAAGGTAACTTGCCCGTCAGCTCCGATATGTTCTTTGCTACGAGGGGGAGCGTTGTGTCCTCCAGCGGTTGGACCTTCGATGACAAAACCATCGGGTCTGGTGGATTCATCTCGGGCCAAGTAGTTAGCCAAAATGTGGGAGGAGACGATCGCTAAGAACCTAGGGCGATTTAGCTCTGAGAACTCGACACCCTTGACCATTCCCGGATCGAAGTGGAGAAAGTGAGGGTTTTCGGCACCCTCTACTTTAATTCTGAAATTAACTGGCTTTCCGTCGAGTAGATCTGTAATTAACTGTGGGATATCAGCTGGTATTCCTGCTCCCATAAGAATGTAATCAACATCCGCGAGGATCGCTCCAAAGACGGAAGCGGGAGTTGCCAACTGAATTTTCTCCAGGAAATTAATTCCAATCAAGCCCTCAGTATTTCGCTTCGCAAGGGTGACCTCAGCAAAATTTGCGACGATCAACATCTTGGATGCGAATGGAGTTGGAGCGATGCTTAACTTAGGAACGTCGAGGTAACTCGCTTCACTCTTTTTGCCGCCTTCGAGAAAGAAACGCTCTAAAACTTCTGCAACAATCTCTTGATCGGGAAACTTTGATAGAGCCCATCGTAGATCTCCATCTTTATCACCATCTTGAAGCCGTCTTGCAAAGGCGGAATCCACCGCCGTTCCAGAGACAACTCCAAGTTGTCCACAATCAGCAACAGCATTCGCCATCTGTACTGATGAAACTCCTATACCCATGCCACCCTGAATGATGATGGGTAGGTCGAAACTTTCGCGCCTATTCACATTCAAAATCTAAGGTCTGGTCGAAGACCTACTGATAAGTACGGCTAGGGGCAGCACTCAATCGGAATTTGCAGTGGTGATAGCCCACAAGACGCAGAGAACAATGCCGAGCGCGGCGAGGACAGTAGAGAGCGTTATGTGCTCATGGAGGAAGAGAGCCGACCACCCTAAGGTCAAAATAGCTTGGAGTTGTTGGACTTGGGAGCCGTGCGCAACCCCAAGGTCTTTGAGTCCGCGATACCAAGCGAAGAAGCCCAGGTACATGGATGAGACTCCGATTGCCAGCAGAGACAAGAAGGCGTCCCAATGAAATGAGTAGTGCTGATGCGTGTGTGTGAAGACAGCCATTGCCTCAAGAAGACTTAGCGGCGTACCAAGAATGACGATCCACGAAATGACTTGCCAACCTGGCATGTATGCACTGAGTCCTGCACCTTCCACATAACAATACGCGGAGGCAAACACAGCGACAATCGTCAAGATGTCTGCAACGCCATTCTCGCCTTTAGCGCCACCTCTACTTAAGGCAAAGATAATTAGGAGAACAGTTCCCAGTAATGATGCAATCCAAAAGCTAGTGCCAGGGTGTCGCTTATGTTTTATAACTGCGATCAGTGCGGTGACAAGTGGCATCACGGCAGCGATCACGGCTACATGAGCAGAAGTAGAACGTTGCAATGCGAGTGCGATAAAGATGGGCCAACCGAAAACCGCACCTGCAGTTGTAAAAGCCATAGGTCGCCATAGTGCGCGCGGGAGCGAGAGGGCGTCAGCCTTCACCATGAGAGGAATCGCAATGATTGCTGCAATGATCGGCCTGGCAAAGGCGGTGAAGAGTGGGTCATAACCCTTGAGAGCCATTTTGGTAAGTGGCAATGAGGCGGAGAAGAGAAATACGCCTAGGAAGGCAAAGACGAAACCAGATTTTTGTTTCAAAGAGAGTGCCATTAATCGACCTTGCCCTGCTGCATTCTAGAAAGTAACAATTCTTTTACAGCTGGCCACTCTTCCTTCAAAATAGAGAAGTAGGCAGAGTCACGCCAACTCCCATCGGGCCTGCGCATATGGTGGCGCAATACTCCCTCGAATTTCGCGCCTAGTCTCTCTATTGCGTTGCGAGAGCGTTGATTCAATGAATCCGTCTTCAAAGTAACCCGCTCAACTCCATGCACATCAAATGCCTCCGACAACATTAGAAACTTACTCTCCGTGTTTACAAAAGTTCTCCAATACTCCTTGGCATAAAAAGTTGAACCAATTTCCAATGAGTTATGTGTGGTGTTGAGATCAAGGAACGAGGTAGTGCCAATTGGGCGATTACTCTCTTTTAAAATAACCGCGTGGGCCAGGCGAATTCCGGCATGTGAATCCCTAATAAATCCTTTTAGGATCGCTGAGAATTCATCCAAGCTTTGAGGAGAGCTAAATGGCAACCATCGATAGATCTCCGGGTCAGAGCCAATCGCCTCATATAAATCCGCAATGTGGCTTTCAGTTAGGGGGAGAAGCAGCAGGTGCTCAGATTCCATGAGTGGAGGTTAATGTGTGGAAGGTGAAACTAGGGCAGAATAAAGGAATGACTCAAAAATCAACTCTCAGCACCTTCCTCTGGTACAGCGATGGACTCCAGGTGGGGAGAAGTTCAATAGTTCGATCTCACTATCCGTTCAAGTAGATGGACAAGCCGAGACCGATCGATTGTGGGATGCCATCACGAGTAATGGTGAACCCGGCCAATGTGGTTGGTGCAAAGATAAGTGGGGAGTGAGCTGGCAGGTAACGCCGTATCAAATGCGTGAGTACGTCGGCAATCCGGACCAATCAATTGCCCAACAAAATTGGGGGATCTTGCGCGGAGTGACGAAGATCCAATTATCGGATTTCGTTAAGTAACTGCAGGGCTATATCTCCGCTATCTGCTCTGCAATAATTTTGACTTCGTCGGGATCGCTCTCAAGCGCAAGTTCAGCGAGAGCCAACCCTTTGTAATGTTCAAACTCATGCATCTTGTTGGCGGATTTATAGGCACGTGCCACGCCTTCCTTGAGGCTGGCTTTCAACCAATGGGGAAATGTTTTCTGGTCGTGAGAAATTGAAGAGAGCGCGAATTCCACCGCAAGTCTCGGTTCATTAAAGGCAACATAGATGCGGCTCATTAACCAATCAGAGACCGCAAACTCTTGCTCTCCACCAACGAGGCGCCAATGATGCCTGGAGGTAAGGGCGGCCTGAAGCATTTCGTGGTCTTGCTCAGAAGTTCTGGTTGAGTAATAAAGCTCTTGCGCGCGGTTATACGTGGCTATTGCAATCGCTCGATCGTCAGATGCAGACATCAAAACTCCCTCCGCAAGATTCAGAATAAAAGCGTAGTGGAATTTATGCGATATTAGCCTGATAAACCTATTGTCCACAGTGAAGCGATACGCCTACCCTCAGCCATGGCTTTCTTTCTCAAGGGTAGGCGCGGTGGAGCGATTGCGGCCGCAATCTTCTTTGTAATCTTCCTGACTCTCTTCTCGCTCTTAGGCGGTCTTTATGAGGCAGTTGGTTCAGGTAACCCTGTCAATAAGGTGACGGGTGCGCTGATTTCAAGTAATAGTTTCAAGGTTGATGCCGGTAAATACTTCGTCAGCAAGGCTTTGGAAACTGCCAAAGGCGATGAGAGAAAGCTCTTGCTCCAGAAGGGGCCACAGATCTCGGCAGCAGTTACGCAGATATTGAACAATCCAATATTTCATAGTCAACTAGATCAGATTTGAAATACTGCGTATACCTATTACACCAGTAATTCGAAGGTGGAGCAGAGCATCAACGTTAAGCCCTTACTGCAACTCGCACTCCTGGGTTTGGAATCGGTGGACCCACAATTTGTTCAGTTGAAGAAAGAGTTGGACAAGATTAAGCCGATCAAGTTACAACCTCAAACCAAGGGACCAAATGCAGCGCAAGTAAAATCAAATTTCACTCTGGTGGTCACCCTCTTACTCATTCTCTTGCTGCTCTGCCTTGCGCTCTATCTGCTCTTTGCAAAATCGAGAAAGGGTGCCTTGAGGTTCTTAGGAATAACCTTACTGAGCGACGGTCTCTTCCTAATTATTTTAAATCTGGTAGTCGGAGCGATTATCAAACATCAGGCTGCTACTGCGACCGAATCTTTGGCCCGAGAGGCGATTCCTATCGCGGCCCATCCGCTCACAGCACCGATCTTCACGCTGGGGTTCATCGAGTTGATTCTTGGATTTGTTTTTGTTGCGCTAACGTTTCTAAAGAGAGTGAATGTAGATAGTCAGCGATGACATCACTGTAGATACGGCAATCGACAAAAGAAGCAAACCAAAAATTCGAGTGAGAACCATCAGACCTTGAGAACCTAGATTCTTCTCAATAGGAGCTGCGGCTAGAAGAATGATTCCGGTGAGTGCGGCCAAGATGAGAATTATGACGAGATCAGCAATACGAACCGTTCCCTTATCGCTATTACCGATTGCAATTACTGTAGCGATTGCGCCAGGGCCAGCCATAAGGGGAATTGCCAAGGGAACGACCATCGCGCCGCTCGAATGAGCTTCAAAAATTGTGCTCTTTCTTCCCATCACCATGCTCCATCCGATAGCACCGATCACAAGTGCTCCTGCGACTCGAAAGGCCTCGATTTGGATACTCAAGAGACGCAAGATGACATCTCCGACAAAGTACGCGATGAGCAAAGTCGCACCTGAGACTGCAGCGGTTTGCATGGCGATTACTCGCCTTTGTTTAGTGGTTGCCCCAGAGGTAAGGGTCAAGAAGACTGGAATAGAAGTAATAGGGCTGACAATTGCAAAGAGCGCTACCAGCGTTGTGACATCGCTACTTAACTTCATATTCGGAAGCATCTCACATTCGATCAAGCACCTGAAGTCACTCCACCTACACGGGGCAAGTGGAGCAACTTCAGTCGCTTGTGCGGAGCGATAGAAAGGTGCAATTTAGCCTCATGCACCGGGAGGTTCTGCGAATTAGGAGAAGGATACTTCCTGACAAGGGCATTTGGAAGTGTTTTGGCAAGACTCATAGGATCGCGTCCATGCACAAAATCCCTGAAATCCCCTTTGAGCTCTTCTCGGAACAACTCGACGCCTGGCATTATGAACCAGAGCGCGGAACCCTAGCTGCTCGCGCACTTCCCAAGAGTGATTTCTATAGAAATCCGGCAGGCAACTATGAGGATGATGCAAACGCCTCCCTGAATGCTTTGTGGCTAACTGGAGTGCCGGTAGATCCAGATTTCCAATTTAGCTCGAAGATCAAGGTAAATTTCGAATCAGATTATGACGCCGGAGTTTTGAGCATCTGGTCGGATAGCAAAACTTGGGCCAAGCTCTGCTTTGAATATTCGCCCGATAAGGAATTCATGGTTGTCTCGGTTGTAACTCAGGGGGCATCAGATGACGTGAATTCTTTCACTGTTCCAGATAAGCATGTCTGGTTGCGAGCAAGTCGTAGTGGTCACCTTTATGCGTTTCATGCTTCGACGGACGGAAAGATTTGGAAATTGATTCGAGCATTCACGTTGGGTAAGGATGTGAGCAACCATCGAATTGGGTTCTTAGTGCAAGCGCCAGTTGGTGAGGGTTGTGATGTTGAATTTAGTGAGATCAAGTATTTAGCTCAAACGTTGAACGCCTTGCGCGATGGCTCTTGATTTGCGTCTATAGGACTAAATTAACTCCATGACTCAACCTCGTACACCTCTCAAGATCGGCATTTTAGGTGCAGCAAGAATTGCTCGCCGCGCAATTGTCTATCCAGCGCAAGCCACTGAACATCGGCTTTATGGAGTGGCTTCACGCGATCGAAGCCGAGGCGAGGCTTTTGCGGCGCAGTTTGCGGTTGAAAATGTTTATGGTTCTTATCAAGAGATCATCGATGATGCAGAAATCACTGCCATTTATAACGCTCTTCCCAATAACGCTCACGTCCCATGGAATCGCAAGGCACTTGAGGCCGGCAAACATGTACTGAGTGAGAAACCAGCAGCGAGCAACGCGCGAGAAGCCAGGGAGTTCCAATCTTTTGTGGCAACCCAACCCAATATTTACATGGAAGCTTTCCACTACTTCTATCACCCTGTTATGCAACGGGTACTTGAAATTGTTAAATCAGGTGAGATCGGGGAACTAGTTTCAGTTAAAAGCGCGCTGTATGGCACCATGCCAGAGTTGGATGACCTGCGCCTACAGTTCGATCTTGCGGGAGGTTGTCTCATGGATATGGGCTGTTACTCGATTCATTCGCAGCGGATGATTTCGCAAGCGCTCTTTGGAGTTGAGCCTGAAGTCATAAGTGCACAAGCACGACTACATAAAGCCAACGTTGATGAGGCCCTAGAGGTGACTTTGAAGTTCGCAAATGGCGCTATCGGAGTTGCCGAGTGCGATTTCGACACCGAACGATTCAGCGCTCCACTCATTGTCACTGGAACCAAAGGAAGCGTCGAAACCCACTCCTTCGTAGTTCCCAGTTGGGATGATCGAGTTATTATCAAAGTCGGCTCAAGTACTAGGACCGAATACTTGGGAACAGTCTCCTCGTATACATACCAGCTTCAGACTTTTGCTGATGCGATTGAGTTCAACAAGCCATTTGTCACTGATGCAGCCGATACCACGGCTAACATGGAGATAATCGATGAGGCATATCGGGCCGCGGGGCTCGATATTCGTCCTTCCCTTTAGTTAACAAAATCCATGAAACGTCTGGCATTCATATTTGATTTACTTTCAGTCTTGATATTTGTAGCAATAGGTCGACATGCACACAATCACGGACTTACCTGGAAGGGGATGGTCTCGACAGCTTGGCCATTTGGCTTAGGACTTCTGACTGGTTGGATCTATTTGAGATTAACGAAACGAAACCCAGTCTTGAAAGGAAGTGGTTTTGCTGTCGTTCTTTTTGCGGTGGTTATTGGAATGGCTCTGCGAGTAATTGCCGGTCAAGGTGTAGCTTTCACATTTATCGTGGTCGCCCTGACTTTTCTCTCATTGTTCCTCGTGGGTTGGAGATGGATCTACTCCAAGTTAGCCAGAGCCATGGAGTCATAAAACGGGATCGGTAGTTAAGGGGGAAAATCTTGGTGGACGATACTGGGATCGAACCAGTGACCCCCACAATGTCAATGGTCGGCGAGTTGTTTGTGAGCGTGTTTCTTTGTTTCCAGGTGTTAGACAGTG
>CAIMNT010000121.1 GCA_903842855.1 uncultured Actinomycetes bacterium | reverse complement strand
GGCAGCAGCCATCTCAGGTTGGATTGTTTTCTTCCCCGAATCTTTAAAGGCGTTATCGGCTTCCGCCTCCCACCACTTCACAACTTCCAGATCAATCTCTGGATGGAACTGCACTCCGTATGTCTTGGAACCGATGCGATAAATCTGATTCGCGCAGAGTTCACTTGAAGCTAAGAGAGTGGCACCTACCGGAAGCACAGTTACTTGATCTTCATGCCATTGCGCTGCAGGAGCGGAGTCAAAATTAAATACTGGATCGGCAACATCAAGGCGATTGATTTCGTAGATACCGACTTCACCAACGGTGGCTTTTTCAACTTTACCTCCACCGGCAACGGCAAGAAGCTGGGTACCAAGGCAGATCGCAAAGATAGGAATATCGCGATCGATCGCATTCTTTAAGAGGGCGCGCTCGGAGGCTAGCCAGGGATGGAGGTGATCTTCTTCGGCGTTCATGTGGCCACCTAGTGGAAGCAACGCAGTGGCGAAATCTGGGACGCTCGTGGGAATATCCTCACCGGTATAGGCACGCAGCACCCTGATCTCAAAGCCGATCTCTTCCAGCCAGAGTCCAACTAAGTGAGGAGCATCTGTCTCGTCATTTTGAATGGCGAGGATTATTGGTTTTTGTTGCGCCATGCCTTAGTAGGAAGTCACCGGGCAGGTCAACGTGCGAGTGATACCGGGAACTGCTTGCACCTGGGCGAGCACTCCACGGCCGAGCTCTTCCATACTTGGGGATTCGGCACGCATGATCACGTCGTAGGGGCCTGTAACACCTTCAGCTAGGGTGACGCCTGCGATCTGAGAGATTGCTTTAGCAACGCTAGAAGCCTTGCCGACATCGGTTTGAATTAAAATATAAACCTGAACTGACATGTGGACTCCTTCACTTGCGCTTATTGAAAATTCTACGGGAGCAACCCTGGCCCCATGGGCTCTAGGCTACTCCCAGAACCTACGGTTGAGGGAAGAGTATTTTCAATGGCCAGCGAATCAGAGCTCATCGCCGCACTTCAGGCGATCTTTGAGGCCGCAGCCAATGAACGAGTAATAGTTGGAATCGGAGATGATGCAGCCGTAGTCGCCCAACCAAAGGGAAAAGTGGCGCTGGCCACAGATATGGCAGTTGAGGGCGTGCACTTCAAGCGAGAATGGTCGAGCCTCTTTGAGATAGGGGCAAAAGTCACCGCGGCAAATCTCGCCGACATCTACGCGATGGGCGGCAAGCCGGAGTTCTTATTGGTTGCTGCTGCCATTCCTCCTGATTTCTCTATCCAAGAAATTCAAGAGTTGGCCAAAGGAATAGTTGACGAGGCTTCGAAAGTAGGCGCAACCGTTGTAGGCGGTGATTTAACTGCCTCACCAGTCTTGGTTATATCTATCTCCGTTTATGGATCCGTTAAAGAGCCAATACTTCGTAGTGGTGCGAAAGTCGGAGATCTGGTGATTGTGAGCGACTTACCTGGAAAATCTCAAGCGGGTTGGGATTTGTTGAAGCAGGGGATTAAAGATGAAAGGACTTTGCCGCACCGCAGGCCCATGGTTAATTACATTTCCGCGCGAGATTTCGCCTTGGCTGGAGTCTCCTCAATGTCAGATACCAGCGATGGATTAGTTTCGGAGCTATCGCATATTGCCAAAGCATCTGGCGTTGGGATTGAGATCAGAACCGATGAGGAGATTGATTTTCACGGCGGCGAGGATCATGTATTCGTTGCAACGATCTCACCGCATCTGCCATTCCCACGTCAAGCTATTGAAATCGGCAGGGTAGTTCTAGGAAAAGGCGTTCGTGTTAATGGAGAGGCGATGGTCCATCGGGGTTTTACTGCGCTTCCAGAATAGCGCGGGCAAATGCTGGTCGATCGGTCATCATCACATCGACAGCTTTCTCCTTGCATAACAAGATTTGCTCGGGAGTATTTGCCGTCCAGACAAAAACTTTTCGGTGACCGATTCTCTTACGGTGCACACTCTTAAGAGCAGCAACTGAAGGACCTATTGAATCTCCTGGATTAAAAAGTGCAAACCATCGGTGTGCAATCAGAAAGACGCTGTTCCAACTGCTTCGTCTAACTCTGGCAATTGCCAACCATGAAAATGACATGATTGAAATTGATATTTCGGCGGACTCGATTTGAGTGCGATAACTCTCCAAAACTTTGAGAAGCTCACGCTCTACCTCACCGCGCGTGGGGACTGGATGTTTGGTTTCTAGCGCCAAATTTTTCTTATGGTGAATTGCCAGATTTAGGAGTTCGGTGAGTCGAAGAACGGGGTATGCGGCGACAAGTTCGGCATATGTGCTCTCTGCAATCACTAAATCGCAATCTGCCACACGCTTCATATCGGGATCATGCCAACAGATAATTACCCCATTTTTTGTAAGGCGAAGATCGGTCTCAAAGCCATCTGCGCCTTGTTCAACGGCGGCAAGGTATGCCTCGAGAGACATCTCAGGATGGTCAAAAGAGGCCCCGCGATGGGCATAGATCAGGGGTTTGGTTGGAGCCACGTGCCTACTCTAAGGAAGAGGGGGTTAGCGGACTACCTTTCCAGCCTTGAGGCAGGATGAACAAACGTTCTGACGCTTTGTCGCTCCTGCAACCAGGGTGCGGACGCGTTGGATGTTTGGGTTCCAGCGGCGGCGGGTCTTACGCATAGAGTGTGAGACGTTATTGCCAAAGCTCGGGCCCTTGCCACAGATGTCGCAGTTTGATGCCACGATGGCTCCTTTAAACTCAGGTACGGTGAAATTCCAGTACGGTATATGGGCTAAGTGGTGAAGATTACCGCCCCGCGCGCCTAAAAGGCTAATCCAGGCCCCTCTACTTGGCACAATGGCTCCATGTCCACCCTTGAAACCCCGCTCAAGCGCGAGCTAGGGGATAGGACTGCCACCGCCCTCAGCAAGGCCTTTGGGATGGAGACGGTTGGGGATTTACTACGTCACTATCCGCGTCGATACGTGGTTCGGGGAGAGCTGAGCAATATCTCTGAGTTGGCCGAAGGAGAAGAGGCCACGGTCCTGGCTGAGATCGCCGCGGTGCACCTGCGCCGGGCGACAGGTCGGACCATTCTTGAGGTTGTTGTTACCGATGGTTCGGCGAAATTGTGGCTCACTTTCTTCAATCAACCCTGGCGCGAGAAGGAATTGCGGGTAGGACGGACCGGGATGTTCGCGGGCAAGGTCGGGCTATTTAATGGCAAGCGCCAACTCTCCCACCCCGATTACCAATTGATCCCAGATGGCGACGATGTCGATGAGGCTATTTCGGGCTTCGCTGGAAAGTTTCTGCCGGTCTACCCGTCAGCATCTAAGTTCCCTTCGTGGAAGATTTCACAGTGTGTTGAGATAGTTCTAGATGGTCTAGAAGATATTCCGGACCTATTGCCTGCGGAAATAGTAAAAGTGCTCGGGTATTTGAGTTTCGTGGAATCTATCCGCGAGATTCATCAACCCACATCTCTTGAAAATTCCGCACTCGCTCGTCAGCGACTTACCTTCGATGAAGCTCTCTTACTTCAATTGTTGTTAGCACAACGACGCGCGCAGTATCGCTCCATGCCAGCAATTGCGCGGAGAGTTAAGCCTGATGGATTGGTAGCAAGGTTTGAATCCTTACTCCCATTCACATTAACAAAAGGTCAACAAGAAGTTGCCGCGGAGATCGAGTCAGATATGGCGCGAACTCACCCCATGCATCGATTGCTGCAAGGAGAAGTTGGTTCGGGTAAGACAGTAGTGGCATTGCGCGCTGCACTCACCGTTGTCGACTCTGGGGGACAGGCTGCACTGCTAGCCCCAACTGAAGTACTTGCACAACAACACTTTAAAACAATCACGAAATTACTAGGCCCCTTAGCTGAGGCTGGAACTTTAGGTGGAGATGTAGATGGTACTCAGGTCGTTTTGCTCACCGGTTCTATGACCGCAGCTTCTAGGCGGGATGCCTACGCCAAGATTGCATCTGGCGATGCGGGGATTGTTATAGGTACTCATGCCTTACTTACCGAAGGATTGGATTTTCATGACCTTGGGTTGGTAATAGTCGATGAACAACACCGTTTTGGAGTGGAACAACGCGATGCACTTCGTACTAAAGCAAAGGTGCCACCGCACGTGTTGGTCATGACAGCAACTCCAATTCCGCGTACCGTTGCGATGACAATATTTGGAGACCTAGAGATCTCGACGTTGCACGAACTTCCGGCTGGTCGTACTCCGATTGCAACTCACGTAATCCCCGTTTTAGAAAAGCCCCACTATCTTGATCGCGCGTGGGAGCGCATCCGGGAAGAGGTGGCAAAAGGTCATCAGGCATACATCGTCGCCCCTCGAATCAGTGCTACTGAGAGTGAACCTGAAGGCATGACCGATATAGATCGAGCCATCGCCAAATTGCTTGATGGGGATAAGGAAGAGAAGACACCGCTGACTTCGGTCGAAGAGTTGGCACCAAAGTTAACCCTAAGAGCTCTCAAAGGGTTACGTGTTGCGCCGCTTCATGGACGACAGAGCGCTGAGCTCAAAGATGCAACGATGCAGGCATTTGCCGAGGGCAAGATAGATGTCTTGGTTGCCACCACGGTTATAGAAGTAGGTGTAGATATCCCTAATGCATCGATGATGGTCATCATGGATGGCGATCGTTTTGGAGTTTCACAACTCCATCAACTTCGCGGACGCGTTGGACGTGGAGGAGTGCCAGGTTTATGCCTATTGGTTTCTGCAGCAGCGGAGGACTCGAGCGCCATGGCTCGCCTCAGCGCGGTTGCAAGTACCTTGGATGGTTTTGAACTCTCACGAATCGATCTTGATCAACGCAGCGAGGGAGATGTACTTGGAAAAGCACAATCTGGTGTGCGCTCTCACCTGCGACTCCTAAAAGTATTGCGCGATGAACCTCTCATCGAGAAGGCGCGCTTAGTTGGAACTAAACTTATTGAAGCAGATCCAAATCTTGCCGCACTTCCAGAGTTGGCCGCTGCGGTCAAAGAGTTGGCAGCAGATGAGGCAAGTACATTTGTAGATAAGGGATAGTGATGCGAATTATTGCGGGATCAGCAAAGGGCAAGGTTCTCACCTCACCACCGGATTCAAGAACAAGACCTACATCTGATCGCGCCCGAGAAGGACTCTTCTCCTCACTTGTTTCCGAATTCTCCTCACTTGTCGGACTTAACTTCTTAGATCTTTACGCTGGAAGTGGAGCGGTAGGGGTAGAGGCATATTCACGAGGGGCTGCACTTGTACATGCGGTCGAATCTGAAGGAGATATGGGATCGATCGCCATTTCGAATTTCCAGCTGGTAAAGAGCACAGCCGGTTCTTACCGAGTATTTCACACCAAAGCCGAACGCTTCCTGGAATCAGAACATGCCGCAGAGAAGGGCCAGTACGACATCATCTTTATGGACCCTCCATATGAGTTATCGAATTCAGTGATTGAAGATTTACTGCAGACCATCATTACACGCGACTTGTTACAGCCACGCGGCATTGTGGCTATTGAACGAGAGAGTAAGGGCGCGCCATTTACCTGGCCACACCCACTCGAGGCGATCAAAGTGCGCTCATATGGCCAAGGCAGTATCTACTACGGGGGCTACTCTGCTACCGTTTTATCGTGAAACGCGTTGTCTGTCCTGGCTCTTTTGATCCGATCACCTTTGGCCACTTAGACATTATTGAGCGCGCCAGCAAGATGTTCGATGAGGTTGTCATTGCGGTTCTCGTTAACAAGACAAAGAGCATGCTATTTACTGTTCCTGAGCGTATCGAGATGATCGGCGAAGTTACGGCAGTTTTCCCAAATGT
>CAIMNT010000120.1 GCA_903842855.1 uncultured Actinomycetes bacterium | reverse complement strand
CTTCGACTGCGCAATTTCCGTGTCGAATGAAGCACCCCAGGCGCCATTTGCGTCATAACGAACAGGCTTAGTACCGCCCCAGATCAACTGTGCCTGTGTGTTGAATGCAGGAACAATGTTCTGAGCGTAGTAAGGATCCTTAGCTACAGCGGTAACCCAGAGTTTATTTCCAGGACCGTAAGCAGGATAGGTAGGAGCACCTGTGCTGCCGTCAGGGTTCTTTACCTGAACAATGTTACGAACGTCGCCGTCCATAAACATTGCGAATGCAAGAGCTTCCTTTGGATACTTTGAGTGAGGTGAAACGGTATAGATACCGCCACCATATTCACCTGAGTATGCCTTGGTCTCACCAGGCCATGTTGGCATGTTTGCAGTTGCTACTTGACCTGCAGGAATGTTGTAAGAGCTAGCAGGACGAAGAACGAACTGACCCCACCAAGATGGACCAATGTTCATCAACCACTTACCGGCTTGAGCAACATCCTTGATATAGCCAGCATCGAATGGGCTACGTACATCAAGTACACCATTATCGACGAGTGGTTGTAGCAAGGTTGCAACGCGGGTGCAATGTGGATCCTTTGAGTTAATGACCACAACGGTGTCACTCTTAGCTACGTTCAATGGGCACTGTGATGGCTCCAAGAAGCTGGAATAGCCTGCTTGATCTCCAAGTGATCCAAGTGAATAGCCAGGGTGGTTCTTTGCAACATCCATTCCAATAGCTACAAATTCAGCCATTGTTGTAGGAACCTTGTAACCAAATTGAGTCATCAAAGTCTTGTTGTACCAAAGCACTGTCTGCGCCAAGTCATTCTTTACGCAGTAATAATGTCCATCGAGTTTGCACCAATCATTTCCGTGTCCGAATGCTGCCCAGACACTTGCAGGTTGGAGATTGTCGAGTTGAAGTGCATCGTTAACAAGTGGATTCTTCAAGAAGGCCACATCGTTTGGCGGACCGAATACAACATCTGGCCAACCTTTTTTAACTGTATTGAACAGTTGTACCTTTGCAACGAGATCACCTTGGGCGTGAAGTTGAACGTTGACGTTAACTTTGCCCTTCATGATCTTTGCATACAGCTGTGCGCCAGGTAGGCGAGGTGAATCTACCCAGACGGTGATTGAAGGAATCGCTGCTTGCGTAGCGACTGGAGTTACTAAAGAAGCTCCCAACAATGCTGCCGTTGCTACGACAAACAAGGAATGCTTTCTTTTCAAGGTTTTCCCCTTTCGTTGCTAACCCACCTATCGAGGGAGAGGTGGCCAGTTGGCATGAGGTTAGAGGATAAATACTATTTCGTATAGTATTTTCAGAATTATTTCTCTAGGATGTCCCACAGTTTCTAAAACGGTCTGGCTTTTTATGCGGGGAAAAATTCTCCGTTATCAAAAAGTTACAAACTATTGAAGGAGGAGAACCGATGAAGATCACCAATGTAGAAGTGATTCTTGTAGATCGCCCTGCATTTAAACCCGCCTTTGTTTGGCGTAAAGGTCTACCCGGTTCTGATCCAGCCACCGTTGGAGGTTGGTTAGTTATTGAAACAGATATCGGTATCACTGGTTTTGCCACTGCAACTCGTGGCGTAATTCTTAAAGACTATGTGGATCGCCGATTTAAAGCAGAACTTATTGGACAAGATCCTCTCAATCGCGAATACCTCTGGGAGCGCGCTTGGGAGTTAGATCGAATTGAGAGATTTGCCCCAAATATGGCCCACGTCGTTGATGTAGCGCTCTGGGATATTGCAGCAAAGCAAGCTGGGCTTCCAGTATGGAAATTACTTGGTGGATATCGCGAATCTATTCAAGCCTATGCATCAACAGTCACATTTTCTACCATCGAAGAATTTCTCGATGTGGCAGATCAATGTCTAGCTTTGGGATATCCCGCCATTAAATTGCACGCCTTCGGCGATGCAAAGAAAGATGCACTACTCTGCACAAAATTGCGCGAGCATGTAGGAGATGACATTCCTTTGATGTATGACGGATCTGCTGGCTTTGATCTACTTGATGCTACATACCTCGGTCACGCCTTAGCTGATGCTGGCTATCTTTGGTATGAAGAACCAATGCGTGAATTTAGCGTCACCGCATACAAGTGGTTGGGTGAAAGAGTCCGAGTTCCGCTCTTACTTGGAGAAGTTACAGATGGCGCCCACATGAGTGCTGGTGACTTTATTGCTACAGGAGTCGCTTCTGCGGTTCGCACAAGTACCTTCCTTCGCGGCGGATTCACTGGTGCGATGCGTATCGCTCACCTCGCTGACTCATTCCATTTGCGTGCAGAGGTTCATGGATACGGACTTGAAAGCGCACATCTATGTATGGCAATTAAGAACAATACATATTACGAATCTTTGGTCTTTGGAAATCCAATTGAGCGCGAGGCAATGGTCGATAGCAACGGATTGGTTCACGCGCCACAGGACCCAGGGGTTGGATATGAGGGCGTATGGGCTGAAAGCGGTATTCCAAACGGTTTAAAGAAGTATTTGGATTGACATGACGCATTCGATAATTCGCGCAGAGACCTTTGATGTCAGGTTCCCTACATCAAAGATGCTAGATGGTTCAGATGCTATGAACGCTGACCCTGACTACTCTGCTGCGTATTTGCGCTTGTATACCGAAGATGATTCTTTAACAGGAGATTCGCTGGTATTCACAATCGGGCGCGGCAATGATGTTCAAATCACTGCCATCGAAATCCTGGTACAGCAGATTGTTGGATTGAGTACTGAAGATGCCTTTAATGGAATCGGTGATATCGCGCGCGCCTTATCTGCTGATAGTCAGTTGCGTTGGTTAGGGACCGACAAGGGTGTATTTCATATGGCCGCTGGCGCTGTACTGAACGCACTGTGGGATCTCTTTGCTAAAGAGCGCAAAGTTCCGCTCTGGAAGTTGCTCTCTGACCTAACCCCAGAGCAATTAGTTGCAGCTATTGATTTCCGCTACATAGCTGATGCTCTTACACCTGAGGAAGCACTTGCAATCCTTAAGGACGCGCAAGCAAATCGCTCGCAAAATGAATCACTTCTACTTGCAAATGGAGTTAAGGCGTATACAACAACTCCGGGTTGGCTCGGCTATAGCGATGAGAAGATGTTGGACCTTACGCGCACCGCGGTTGCAGATGGATTTACCCTTATTAAATATAAGTGTGGCAAATCGATCGAAGATGATCAGCGTCGCCTCTCAAAGGTACGCACAGAAGTTGGTCCCGATTTCAAAATTGCTATAGATGCAAATCAGGTGTGGAATGTCGATACCGCCATCAATTGGGTCAATCAATTGCAGGAGTTCAATTTGGAGTGGATAGAAGAGCCAACTCATCCTGATGATGTGGTGGGACACGCTCGCATTGCTCGTGAGGTTGCACCTACCAAGGTCGCAACAGGTGAAATGGCCGCTAATCGCCTAATTTTCAAGCAGCTTTTACAACTTAACGCCATCTCATTCATGCAGATTGATGCAACTCGCGTCGCTGGAGTTAATGAAAATATCGCCAATATCCTGCTCGCCGCAAAGTATCAAATACCGGTTGTGCCACATGCTGGGGGAATAGGACTCTGCGAAATGGTGCAACATCTTGCGATGTTTGATGCGGTTGCAGTTACTGGACATCACGAGAAGAGAATTGTCGAATATGTCGACCATCTCCACGAGCATTTCCTCGAACCTGCGAAGGTGGTTGCAGGCGCATATAAAGCGCCTGCACTACCTGGGTCTGGCGCACAGATGATCAACGAAAGCATTCAGAAATTCACCTACCCCACGGGAAGCTATTGGGTTTCTGAACTATCAACGAATGGAGTCTCGCTATGAGCAATGAATTCAATGGTCTGAACGTCATAGTTACTGGCGCTGGATCTGGAATTGGACTTGCGGTTGCCAAGAAGCTCAAGAGCGAGGGCGCTACGGTATTTGGCTTTGATATAGATAAGGGCTCCATGGATGGTGCTGCTACCTACATTGAGTGCGATGTCGGCGATACGGCGAGCGTTGCCGCCGCTGTTGCGCGCGTGAAGGAACAAGTTTCAACAATCGATATCTTGGCCAACAACGCTGGGATAGGCGCTGTGGGTTCTGTCCTAGACGCCACAGATGATGAGTGGGCTCGCCTTTTCAATATTAATGTCGCTGGTATTGCGCGTGTAAGTGCCGCCGTACACCCACTTCTGCTCCAGAGTAAGAACCCGGCGATCGTCAATACTTGTTCAATCGCAGCAACGGTAGGACTTCCAAAGCGGGCTGTGTATAGCGCTAGTAAGGGTGCAGTGATGTCTCTAACTTTGGCAATGGCGGCTGACTTTGTGAAGCAGGGCATCCGGGTCAATTGTGTAAATCCTGGAACTGCCGATACGCCTTGGGTGGGCAGGTTATTAGCGGCAGCAAGCGATCCCGTTGCCGAGCGTAAAGCTTTGGAGGCTCGCCAACCTATGGGTCGACTGGTCTCAGCCGATGAGGTTGCAAATGCAATTCTCTATCTGGCTAGTCCGCAGCAGAGTTCAACTACAGGCACAGTTCTAGCCGTTGATGGCGGAATGGACGGATTACGCTTGCCCCATTAGTCAGCGTTGACGAATAACCCCATTATCAAGAAAGGAGGATAAGCGCATGACCCAAACCAAGCCGGTGAAAGTTAAGCCGCAGCCACGTCGCTCAATCCTCTCTGATGAAACGTATTCGATGATTCGCGCAATGATCTTTGCACATGAGATCGTGCCGGGTGAGCGAGTAAATATAGATGTTCTCTCTGTTCAACTAGGTGTTTCGCAAACTCCAATTCGAGAAGCACTCGCCCGACTCGAATCGGAAGATTTAATTGCCAAGGAACCCCTCAAAGGTTATCGAGCAACAAATTTATTATCGAAGAAAGAATTCGCAGATCTTTTTAGCTTTCGACTACTCATCGAACCATACGCTGCTGAACAAGCTGCAATCTTGATCGATGCTGAAGGTATCAAGAAATTGCAAAATGAGATCATGAGCGCAAAAGAGGCTCTCACATATGATGATGAACATCTTATTGAGGCGATAACCGAACACGATGCGCGTTTTCATACCCTGATCGCCAATTACTCCGGCAACAAGTCGCTGGCCGTGGCTTTCGCAAATACGCATTGCCATCTTCATCTCTTTCGTTTGTATGTGGCTACCCAAAAACATCTGGTGGAGCCAGGAGATAAATCAAATTTCGTACAGGATCTATTCGCGCGCTATTACCATTCTGATCGCGGACAGTTGGCTATAAAGCAACATGTAGCAATCGCTAAAGCAATAGCCTCGCACAACTCAGAGAAGGCAAAGGCTGAGATGTACAGCCATATTGAATCTTCTCTTAAAAGGTTTACTCCGGACCTCCATCTAGTACATACCGAACGGAAAGCACATGAGCGATAGCACAATAAGTAAAATCGAGATTCGAGCTTGCCGAGGCGGTGATGAGCTCAACAACTTAGATGCTGTTGAAGCTGTACAACTGCCTGGAGGATCGCGTCCTGATTTCACCGTTGTGACTATCACTACGACCGATGGGGTTACCGGAACTTCTTTTGGCTTTGGCGCACTAGATGCCAAGGCTGCCGCCGGAACCCAATCACAAGTAAAACCTTTCTTTATGGGGCGCAGCGCTCATGATGCCGCCAAGAACATGAAGGATTTTGAACTCTTTGATCGTCGTTGGAACCATGTACCTATCTATTCCTATGCACCATTTGATAATGCTTGCTGGGATATCGTCGGAAAGATGGCGCACCAGCCGGTCTATCGCCTACTTGGCGCAGCTCGTGAAAAAGTTCCGCTTTATGTCTCATCCATGTTCTTGCCTGGCCCCGCTGAGTATGTAAAGCAGGCGCTTGAGGTAAAGGCCAAGGGATATAAGGGTTACAAACTCCATCCTCCAGGGGATCTCGCTCTCGATATCGAGTGCTACCGCGCCGTGCGCGAGGCAGTTGGCGATGACTTCACCTTGATGGCAGATCCAGTTATTGCTTATACCTATGAACAGGCACTTAAAGCCGGCCGCGAACTAGAAAAATTAAATTACCGTTGGTTGGAGGAGCCACTCCTTGATGTGAATTTCAATGGACTGCGCAAACTGCGTGAGAAGTTGGATATTCCAATTTGCGGCACCGAAGTTGTAGCGGGCGCGCAATATTCAACAGCTCAGTACATCAGCGAAGGTCTAGCAGATATCGTCCGCTCAGATGTTTCGTGGCGCGGCGGAATCACTGCTGTCATGAAGACCGCTCACGTTGCAGAGGCTTTCGGTGTCCAGTGCGAACTCCACACCACTATTTATCACGGTATGGAACAAATTCAATTACATCCATCTCTCGCACTTACCAACTGTGAGTTCTTTGAGACTCTATATCCTTTCGATGATTTTGAATTTGGCACCAAGACCAAACTCAATATTGAAGATGGCTATGTCATGGCACCTAAGGGTGAAGGACTGTGCATTGAATACGACTGGGATTTCATTGAAAATCACACAGTCGCAGTTCTTTAATCAGATAGTTGTAGCGCCAATCTCTTAGCGGCTTCAACTACCCATCGATAAGGATTAGATATAGCTTCATCTAAGGACGGGGCTATATCTACAAGCGCAACTCCACTTTCACCCAGCGGCAACTCACTACTTCCTACACAATACTTAATTCTCTTGCCGTGTTCCATCGCAATCTGTGCAACCGTTCCTACGACTTTGCCAGAGTTACTTTGCGAATCAAACCTTCCTTCACCCGTGATCACTAAATCGCAATTTGCTACCGCGTTCTCGAGTCCGATCATGCTCGCAACCGCGAGCGCGCCAGAGCTCAGCAAGATATCCCACGCGACACTCAACCCGTAAGGAGTGCCACCTGCGGCGCCTGCTCCAGGAAAATCAGGGAGACCGGTTACCCTTTGTAACTTCCGCAGACCTGTTTCTAGTTCGATTACTTGGGATTCGCTGGCTCCTTTCTGGGCAGCAAAAACTGCAGCGCTTCCTTCATCGCCCAAGAGTGGATTAGTTACATCGACTAAACAGGAAACTCCCCCGCGAGGTGCGACAATAACTTCAGATAGGTCGATCGCCTCCAACTCCAGAAGTCCGGCACCACCTAAGGAAATTTGGTTCCCATCTTTATTGAGCAAATGCACGCCTAGTCCGGCTAAAGCTCCAGCTCCGCCATCGGTGCTGGCAGATCCACCCACGGCGAGAACAATTCTTTCAACCCGAGCATCTTGAGCAATCTCATTTAGGGCAATTCCTAGTTCGAACGTGCTCGCGCGCATCGGGTTCAACTCTTTGAGCAAAGTGATCCCACATATGTTGGCCAACTCGACCACCGCAGTGCCATCCGCAAGCAAGAGCCATACTGGCTTGTGCTCCAAATCGATGGGAATTCGAATGGCATCAGGGTTACTGGCTGCAATTGTCTCCAGCGTTCCCTCGCCCCCATCGGCCATAGGTACCAAAACCACCTGGTCCTCAGGTCGGTGATACAGCCATCCCTCCGCAATCGCCCTAGCCGCATCAAAATTCGAGATCGAACCCTTAAATGAATCAGGGGCAATAACGACCTTCATGCCGCAACTTTAAGACTCCTTGCCCTCTTTCAATCCACAAGAAGCCCAATGAGTTTTCACAAAGATTCCACAAAGTCGGGGCCAACCATTCACTCAAGGGCAAAAACGCCCACCATACAAAGGAGTGAGAATAATGAAGAGAAAGAGCCTTATCGCAACAGCCCTCTTAACTTCTGGGCTTTTGCTTGGAACCACAGCGGTCGCGATCGCCGACGAAACACCCGCCCCAACCACAACACCCACTGTCACGAATGGTGGATCACAAAGCGCCTATCAAGCACAGCTTGCCGCTTACAAAATTGCTCTAACCCAATATCGCGTCGCTCTTGTTAACAATGACATTAATTACCGCGCTGCACTAGAAAAATACGAGTCCGATTGGCAGACCTCCATCAAGGCCTACTGGGCCGCTTGGCAAAGTTCAATCAGTGCATATCAAACCGCCAACGCTGCATACCAAGCACAGTTAGCTCCGATTAAGGCCACTCACAAGAGTGCACTAGATGCCGCAGATTCAGCATTCCTTGCCGCAACAACTGGAACACCAACCAACGATCAACTCAATGCGGCTCTGAGTGCATATTGGAACGCCGCCAAGACTGCTAATGCCGCATACAAGAGTGCAGTTGCTGCTCTGGGTGCCGCTCCGGTTCGCCCCGTTCAGCCACCACTTCCAACAAAGCCAACTGCTCCGGTTAAGCCAGTGGATCCAAACAAGCCTGTCGCACCATCGAAGAATAAGTAACTAACAAGAAGAAGAACCTAGGTTCCGAAGGGCCTCTCAGTCCACCAAGTATGAGGGGCCCTTCGGCTTGTAATCGTGAAATTGAAATGACAAAAAGGAGGTGCAGCGCGGAGACGAGAGGATTTGAACCTCCGAGGCCTTTTAACGGGCCTACCTCATTAGCAGTGAGGCGCACTCGACCGGGCTATGCGACGTCTCCAAGTGGTGGTGGGAGTTTACAGGCAATTAAGGACTCGGGAATCCCCTCTATTTCAACTAACTTCTCGCGTAGAAACTAGACTGCAGAGGATTAAAGAGGCTATGGGAGATCACGATGAGAACCGCCATTATTACTGGAGCTGAGAGTGGAATCGGTGCTGCCGTTGCAGAGCGCTTTAGGGGCGCTGGAATTAAGGTCTACTCACTGGATCTGGCAGCGAGCGCAGATTTTCAGGTAGATATTTCAAACAGCGAGCAGGTAAATAACGCCGTTGCTCACATTGGATCCGTTGACATACTTATTAATTCCGCAGGTATTCCTGGTCCTAATGCTCCACTCACTCAAATCTCCGACGCTGACTGGAATCGAACCATTGCGATCAATCTAAATGGAACTTTTAATACTTGTCGGGCCGTTGTACCGGGAATGGTAGAAAGAGGTTGGGG
>CAIMNT010000119.1 GCA_903842855.1 uncultured Actinomycetes bacterium | reverse complement strand
CGTAAACCGGGTTGAGATTAAAGCGATCGAGCCACCTCCAAGCGTGCAGGAGTCAATGGAGAAGCAGATGCGCGCCGATCGCGATAAGCGTGCCGCCATTTTGACGGCGGAGGGCGAGAAGCAGAGCCAGATTTTGCGTGCGGAGGGAAATCGCCAGGCCGATATCTTGCGCGCAGAGGGTGAGGCGCAAGCACGGGTAATAAACGCTGAGGGTGAGGCCACTGCAATTGCGAAAGTATTCGATGCCATCCATGCTGCCAATCCCGACGAGAAGGTCTTGGCCTACAAATACTTAGAGCAGTTGCCAATCATTGCCAATGGAACCGCCAGCAAACTCTGGATTATTCCGGCTGAACTCTCTGGCGCAGCTGCCTCGATTATTAAGGCATTTAAACCTCAATAATCGCAGCAACTAGACGCTCACTTTTAAGGCTATTAAGGCTATTAAGGGACGATCACGGCTCTTCCGCGAACAGTCCCCGCAACGAGGTCAACATATGCTTCAGCAGAATCCGCTAACGAGTAACGCGTGTGTTCTGCATGAATTAAGCCGCGACTAGCGAGGTTAAGCACTTCAATCAATTCAGGTCTGCTTCCCCAATATGTGGTCTGCAAACTGACCTCGTAGCCTTGCGAGAAGAAAGAGAATGGCACTGCGCCGCCGGCTATGCCGACGAGAGTCACATCTCCCAAAGTACGTGCCGAGCCTTGAGCTAATTTCAGAGTTGATTCGGATCCAACAAAGTCCAAGACAACATCTGCGCCATGACCTTGTGTGAGTTCACGAATTGTGGCAACTGTCGAGTCAGCTGGCTCTAGAACCACATCAGCACCAACATCTGTGGCAAGGGCGAGAGCCGCAGCCTTTGGATCCACCGCGATCACCTTTGCAGAGGTAGTTGCTTTAACAATCTGAACTGCCATATGACCTAAGCCACCCACTCCAACTACAACGACGGTTGCCTCTGGAGTCATCTTGCTCCAAGAGCGCCTAACAGCGTGAAATGGAGTTAAGCCCGCGTCAGTCAGAGGCGCTGCGATAAATGGATCAAGATTTGCAGGAAGAGGAACAAGGAACCTCTCGGACGGAACCAACATGTACTCGGCAATTCCACCGTCAAGCCCAAGTCCTCCACCGCCTCCTGGGATTGGAGCGGCAGTTGGATTTTCACAGAGCGTCTCAATTCCTAGCTGGCAACGTGAACACTTGCCACAACCCCAAGGACCATATACCGCGACAGCCTGACCTTCATGCACGCCTGTTACTCCAGCGCCAATGGAATCTACCCATCCAGCGTTCTCATGCCCCAATGTAAATGGCGGGTTCCAAGGCAGCGCTCCGGCAACAAAATCATGCATCAGGTGAAGATCAGAGTGACATGCTCCTGCTCCACCAATTTTAATTACAACTTCTCCCGGACCTGGAGTTGGCTTTGGAACTTCCACTAACTCGGGTTCGGATTTCCAATTCATCAACCGTAGTGCACGCATTTTAAGCTCCTTAGAGACCGCGCAACTTGTTGTGCAATTTCATTATTCTCCGCAGCCTTCGCAAATGGTAGATCTAGGTTGAGTGCTTACACTCCACCCCATATTCCTTGAGTCATACTCCCTCTCAGGATGTGGGTATACATTGGATTTATGTTGATCTGCAATCCAAATCCTTGCTTTTCGCGAACCTTGCGGATGCCGCACTTTGAACGCGGCGCGGTTATGCGCGCACCATCTGCAGAGGTTCGTGCCGGTGGCAAGGGAATAGATGCCGCTAGGGTCGGTCATTCTCTAGGACGTAGATCCCCACTTTTAGTGCTGCTAGGTGATGTAGATGGTGCGCAGTTCTGTCAATTTCTTATCGATGAAGGAATTGAGTTTAGATATTCGAGTTATCACGGAAATATCAGAGTTGCCACAATGTATCAAGAAAACAATTCACCAATCACAACAATTGTGAATGAAGAAGGTCCCACCATTTCACATGAGGAATGGGTCGCTTACTTAGCAGAGCTTGAGCGCGAACTTGAGCCTCATGAAATTGTTGCGAGCATGGGTAGTTTTCCGCATGGAGTAACTGAGGAGGATATTGCCCAACTCATTGCGATTGTTCACAAGAAGAATAGTTTTATCTTCTTCGACACCGCACCCCATTTTCTTGCTTGGGCGCTGCGCCACGGTGCAGATATCGTCTCTCCCAACCTTGATGAGGCTGAAGCTTTGATAAGTGGAGGATCTGAAGACTTATTTTCAGGGGATGACTCCAATGGCCGTGCACGAGCCGAAAGAGCGACGCGAGCGATCTGCGGGCTCGGCGCAAAGGTTGCCATCGTTCACGCTGGATCTCTTGGCGCTGCTCTCGCTTTTAAAGAGCAGACCATCTGGGTTCCAACAGTTGAAGTGCACGTGGCAAGTACCGTGGGCGCAGGAGACTCACTGGCAGCCGGAATTATTCTGCAGACAGAAGAACAAGGGTTGATGGGAAATCTCGACTCTATTGATTGGAGACTCTCCCTCCAATTCGGATCCGCGACCGCTGCCGCAGCCTGCGAAAAGGGACGCTCCGGTGAGG
>CAIMNT010000118.1 GCA_903842855.1 uncultured Actinomycetes bacterium | reverse complement strand
GTATCGCATCAGTCACATCCACACTTTACTAGTGAAGCGGGCTTCTGTGATACGTGCATACCTCGATGAAGGCGCAATTTCAGCGCAATTGCCTTCGAATTACTGGCGGGTACGGGTCCTTTCTGAGGTTGGTTCAACGCAAGATCTGTTGAAAGACGAACTCGTCAGTAATGGAGATTGCGTAGTTGCAGAATTTCAGAGCGCTGGACGAGGAAGGCTTGATCGAAAATTTGATTCAGCTCCTAACGTTGCTCTGTTATTCTCTTTTTACATTAATCCCGGTCGCAAAGCGCAATGGGGTTGGATTCCTCTTATCGCAGGCATGAGCGTGGCTAGCACGCTAAATGAACTCACCACCGAAACGCTCTTTGCGACGAAGTGGCCCAATGATGTTTTGGGTGCGAGTGGAAAAGTCGCGGGTGTTTTATGTGAGAGATACAGCGATGGAATCATTGTTGGAATTGGAATTAATGTCTCGACGCGGCCAGAAGAATTGCCAGTTGATACGGCATCATCAGTCTTTATCGAGACGGGGGTAGAGCTGGATAGGAATATTCTTCTTCCTGTGATTCTTGAAAAATTTAAGGAGTTCTTTGAACGATGGGAGTCGGGTCAAGATCTCTCCCCGAAGTATCGTGCGTTGAGCGCAACTATTGGAGAGCAGGTAAGAATCTTGCTTCCCAACTCTGCGACTCTAGAAGGGGTGGCTATTGGAGTAGATGGTGAAGGCCAATTGATGATGGAGAACGGAGATCTCATCAACGTGGGGGATGTAGTCCACCTTCGCTAGACTCTGCATCGTGAGTTTCCCGACCGTAGGAGTAATTGGCGCTGGCCAATTGGCTCGCATGATGGTGCCGCCCGCCGTTGATTTGGGAATTTCTTTGTCACTCTTTGCTGGAGCATCAACTGAAAGTGGCGCACAGGTTGCTCCGCATGTAGTGGGGTCACTCGCAGACAGAGAGGCCGTCCTTGCTTGGGCTTCTCATTGTGACGTCGTCACCTTTGAACATGAACTGATCCCGCAGGAGTTAATTGTGGCGATTGAAAATTCTGGAGTTAAAGTCTTTCCGAAGGCAGAGTCATTCAGGTACAGCCAAAATAAATTAGAGATGCGCCGCAAGATGCAAGAACTCGACCTGCCTAATCCGCGCTGGCAGGAGTACCGCGGCGGGGAAGTTGAACTTGAGTTTCCGCTGATTGCAAAGAGTATCTCCGGTGGATATGACGGACGCGGAGTCTTTCTCATTGAAAATCAGCAGCAATTGCGCGACTTCTACTCCTCAATTAATAAGCCTTTGTTGCTCGAAGAGAGACTCAACTTTGATTACGAAATTGCCATTATGGTGGCACGTTCTCCGCACGGACAAGCCGCAACGTGGGCTCCAACGTTAACGGTGCAACGCGATGGAATATGTACACAGACGGTGACTCCTATCCCAGATATATCGGAGGAACTTGCGCAACAGACTGTGCAGATCGCTCTTGCAATCGCTCAGGGAATAGATCTTGTTGGCGTCATGGCAGTGGAAATTTTTGTGGTGGGCGATCATCTGATCATCAACGAACTCGCACTGCGCCCTCATAACTCCGGCCACTGGAGCATTGAAGGATCAGTAACCAGTCAGTTTGAGCAACATTTACGTGCCGTACTGGATCTTCCCTTGGGTGACACCTCCTTGGTTGCCCCCTACGCCGTTATGGGCAATGTCATCGGAATTGAAACTCAGAAAGATTCCAATCTCTATCGACCATATCTCCACCTGATGGCGCGAACACCCGCGCTCAAAGTCCACCAATATATGAAGGAGTTGCGTCCCGGACGCAAAGTTGGCCATGTAACTCTTCTGGGCAACGACCTTCTACACTTAAGGTCTGAGGTAAGCCACGCAGTCGATTACTTGAGCGGAGCTATTGATGAGTAAAGATGTCGCGATCGTTATGGGATCTGATTCAGATTGGCCAACGATGTCAGAGGCCGCAACAGTGCTCGATGAGCTAGGTATTTCATACGATGTCGATGTCGTGAGTGCCCATCGCACTCCTCACGAGATGTTGGCATTCGCCTCGGGTGCAGCAAAATCTGGATACAAAGTGATCATTGCTGGAGCAGGTGGCGCAGCACATCTGCCAGGAATGATCGCTTCCGCAACGACCCTTCCCGTTATCGGAGTTCCCGTTCCACTCAAAGTATTAGATGGAATGGATTCATTGCTCTCGATTGTGCAGATGCCTGCCGGTATACCCGTTGCTACCGTGGGCGTTGGAAATTCCAAGAATGCAGGTCTGCTCGCGGCGCGAATCATTGGATCCAGTAACTCTGAAGTTGCCGCCAAGATTGGCGATCTCATGGAGAGCGCTCGCGTTGCTTCGCTAGAAAAAGGCAAGAGCCTTAACGCCAAGCGCAACCACCGCACAGGCTTTTAGTTTTCTGAACGTCCCAACGCTCTAAATTTCCATCCTGCGCTGCGCCACTTATCGCGATCTAGTGCATTGCGACCATCAATGATTCGCGGGTGGGATACCAATTTGATCAATTGCGAAGGATCAAGTTCGCGGTATATCTTCCATTCCGTTAAATGCAGAACTAAATCTGCACCATTAAGAGTTGTAGATATATCGTCGCTGTATTCCAGAGCCGGGAAGCGGAGTTTCGCGCTTTCGATAGCCTTTGGATCATGCACTGTTACCAGCGCTCCAGCTGCCTGAACTTGAACTGCAATATCTAGGGCCGGTGAATCGCGTACATCGTCACTATCTGGCTTAAATGCGGCTCCCAAGACGGCAATTCTCTTTCCACGTAAATCCTCGGAGAGTTCATGTCGTACTAGGTCGATCATGCGAGTGCGGGAGCGTAGATTTATTGAATCGACCTCACGTAAGAACTCCAAGGCCTGACCCGCGCCGAGTTCTTGTGCGCGTGCCATAAAGGCGCGCAAGTCTTTCGGCAGACACCCACCACCAAATCCAATACCTGCCTGCAGAAATCG
>CAIMNT010000117.1 GCA_903842855.1 uncultured Actinomycetes bacterium | reverse complement strand
TCTCACCGCGGTAAATTAACCCTTAAATCTCTTGATTCACTCCCCACTTCTCATCTGCCGATTCACTTTGGATTCACCGTTGCGCGTTATGCAGATAAGTAATTAATCTTTTACGAAGTTCTCGCCACCACTGTAGGCGGGTGCGATATCTGCAAAGCGAGCAAAGTGGAGTTGAGCTGCCACGGTTATGGTACGAGTTGGACCATTACGGTGCTTAGCGACAATTAAATCTGCTTCACCGGAGCGATTTTGATTGTCATATAAATCATCGCGGTGCAACAAAATAACCATATCTGCATCTTGTTCAATCGAGCCCGATTCACGTAGGTCGGAGAGCATAGGCTTCTTATCGGCACGCTGCTCTGGCGAACGGTTGAGCTGAGATATTGCGATAATCGGAACATTAAGTTCTTTAGCTAACAGCTTGAGGTTACGGGAGAACTCTGAGACCTCTTGTTGACGATTTTCAACACGCTTACCTGATGTCATCAACTGTAAATAATCGATGACAATTAATTTGAGGTTATGGCGTTGCTTAAGACGACGCGCCTTAGAGCGAATCTCCATGAGTGAGAGATTGGGCGAATCGTCGATAAAGAGCGGAGCTTGCGAGATCTCGCCCATTCTCTTCGCTAAACGTCCCCACTCATCATCAGAGAGCGATCCGGAGCGAATATTGTTAAGGCCAACCTTTGCTTCAGCAGAGAGCATGCGCATCGTGATTTCAGAGCGGCTCATTTCCAGCGAGAAGATGACTGAGGTATCGCCATTGTGTATTGAGGCATGCCTCGCGATATCGAGTCCCAGAGTTGATTTACCAACTGCAGGACGCGCAGCTAGGACGATCATGTTGCCAGGGTGGAAACCATTGGTAAGAGCATCGAGATCTCGAAAACCACTCTTCACACCTTCATCTGCAACCCCGGAAGAGATTGCCTCAATCTCATCGAGTGCCGCTGGAAGTAACTCTGAGAGTTGGATGTAATCCTCACTCATTCGTGATTCAGTTACTTGGTAGACCTCGGCTTGTGCAGCATCTACTGCATCATCAACATCGCCAGACTCGGAGTAACCAATCTGAACTATCTTTGTGCCGGCTTCAACGAGGCGACGCAAGATTGCCCGATCGCGAACGATGCGGGCGTAGTAACCAGCATTAGCAGCGGTAGGAACAGAGGAGATAAGTGTGTGGAGATACGGCGCGCCACCTGCACGCGCAATATCACCACGCTTTGTTAGTTCAGCTGAGACAGTCACTGGATCGGCAGGATCGCCACGGCCATATAAATCAAGAATTGCATCGTAGATAAGCTCGTGAGCTGGGCGATAGAAATCTCGCTCCTTAATAATTTCTACTACATCGGCGATCGCATCTTTAGAGAGGAGCATTCCGCCTAAGACTGATTGTTCGGCAACCAGATCTTGTGGTGGGGTTCTCTCAAATTCGATGGGCCTGGCCGGCAGGCTGCTGTTCCCTCGATTTGGAAGTTCAGCAATGCTCATGCCTGTATCTTCTTATGGAGCGCCGACATTCCCTACTTTCGCCATAAAGCTTGTGCACCTTGATGTGGGTAAGCAAAGTTTTGCTGGGGATAACCTGAATTTCTATGTGGAGTGGCTGTGGGTAACTCGCCCTGGACTGGGGATAGTTCTCTAACTTTGAGTGAATTCACGCTCAAAGCCAAGATTTTGCTTGGGGATAAAGATAAATCTCGCCATCTCATTTAATGAGAAAACCCCACCTAGTGAGCTAGGTGGGGTCGACTCTTACTAGTAGTTAGGCAGCAATTACCTGAACCTGGATATTAGCCGCAACCTGAGCATGAAGGGTGACCTTGGCGGTGTAGTTACCAAGCTTCTTCATCACCGGTGCCTTGAGGCGATGACGATCAATATCGATTCCAACTGACGATTTGATCGCAGCGATCAGATCTTTCTCAGTGACTGAACCGAAGAGTGAACCTGTTCCCCCAACCTTGGCTTTAACAACGATCGGAGCTTGCTCCAAAGATGTCTTGATCTCACGGGCGTGATCGAGATCGCGGATCTCGCGAGCGCTACGCGCGCGACGAATTCCTTCAATCTGCTTCTCTCCGCCTAATG
>CAIMNT010000116.1 GCA_903842855.1 uncultured Actinomycetes bacterium | reverse complement strand
GCGGTAACCCCACCTCCTCTGGACTAAAGCGGCCGTGGGATTTCCACGGCAGGAGGGTTACTGCTCCTACAGTGGAAAGGACGGGTGCCCTGAACCTGTAGGAAGGGTAAGCCTAACCGCCCGTCTGCGATAGGAGAAATTCAGCCTCCTGTGGGGGCGCATCCCGTGTGGATAAGAGGATGCGCCAGGCAAAAAATAGGCTCGTAGAGACCCGCAGGAGGATCGCTCCCGCGTACCACTTAGGGGGAAGAGCGAAATTTGCCCCGGCATATCCAGCTAGGTACTCCCAGATGGCGAAATGATAAATCGCCTCAGCTCCCTGCCAGATCCAAAAGGCAGATCTATCTCGATTATTGACCAGTGCCATGACTCCCAGGGGAGCTAGCCACAAGACATATTGAGGAGAGTAGACCTTGTTCAACGCGGTGAAGAGAGCGACGAAAACAAATGCTACTTGTGCCAGCGAGGGAAGGTTGGCTGCCCGAATTAAGTGACCGGCAACTGCAAGGGAGGCGAGAATAAAGAGAGCCAACCAAAAAAAGTTGATATCTGGTGGGTTGATATTAAATATATTGATTGCCTGCCAAAAAGAGCCAAGATCGGCAGGACGATTGGAATTTAACTTAAAGAATCTCCACCAACCAGCTCTGTTCCAGATGGCGAAGGGTGCATTTATAAGTACCCATAAAATTATCGTCTGTGAAAGATAGCGTAAACCTGCCTTGAACTCTCGCCCTTTAAAAAATATGAGTGCAATCGGGGCTAGTAAAACTATTGGAAAAAATTTAGTGGCGATAGAAATTGATAGCGCGATTGCGCTCCACCAGTACCTCTTGCGATCAAACCAATAAATACTCAACACTGCAGTTAAAACTGCCCACATATCCCAATTAATATAGAGCGATGCAATAACCGCCGGAAGAATGGGGAGCAAGTACCATTTTGATGGATTGATTTTAGAAATTACAACCGAGGTGAAGATAAAGAGCGCAGCCAATAGAGCGATGTTGATAAGGAAGTAGTACTTATCTGAATTGGTTCCATGAGGTGTAATGAGAGCCGTCGCCCACATAACAACTCCCGTAAGTGGAGGATATTCCACAGAGTTTGTTGCACTGGAGTAAGGCCAGACATGATCCACTAAACCGCGTGCATCAAACAATGCTGGCAAGTCGCTGTAACACTCATGTACATCTACTCCAACACCGGTCCAGTTGGAGTTATAGCAGTGATCAAACTTAACAAGAGAGAGTAAGCCGGCACATAGAGCGAGAGCGATCACTGCCTTTGTCGTAAAGGAGAGCTTCATACTCTTTCCAGTTTTTTACTTCTTCTTTTTAGGGGAAGGCGCTGGTGTGGGTTTAGGTGTTAATAAGGCGAGTTTAGGATCCATGGTTGGAACCGCGCTCTGCATTGGAGTCGGATCTACACCACCAATGTTTGATGGAGGCGGGAAATCCATAACCGGTGTATGGGCCAGTGCTTGACGCATGTACTGATCCCAAATCTTGGCAGGGAAAGTTCCACCTGTAACTGCGTTTAGTCCACCAATTCCATTAAGTGATTGTGCGGCGTTATCTCGAAAGAGCGCAACGCTTGTGGCCATTTGAGGTACATAACCAGTAAACCAGGCGCTGGCATTATCTGTAGTAGTACCCGTCTTTCCAGCACTTGGTCGACCCAAATCAGATACCGCTCCTGAGGCGGTTCCATATGTTGTTACGGTCTGCAGGGCAGTCGTTAAATCAGCCATCACATCGCTGGCGAAAACCTGGTTGGTCTGAGGTTGTGCTTGATAAAGGATTCCACCGTTATCACCGAGAACTTGGGAGACGATGTAAGGCTTTGCGTAAACGCCTTGTGCAGCGAAGGTGGCATATGCCGATGCCACATCAATCACATGCGGGCTCGCGACACCAAGTGTCACCGATGGACCTGAAACCATTTGAACTGAGGTAGGAATTCCGGCACGCCGTGCAACATCAATGACTTTATCTGGACCAACTTTGATGCCAAGTGGAACAAATACTGTGTTGACCGAGTTAGCGATCGCATCTAAAAGATTAATGTTCTTAAATTGCTCATTGCCGTAATTGAAAACTGGATATGGGCCTTGTGAACCGGGATCAAAAAATACTTGAGGTGATCGACCGTTCCAGACGGAGTGCAGGCTAATTCCCGCTTCCAGCGCAGCGGTCAGAGCGAAAGGTTTAAAGGAGGATCCGGCTTGAGTGGTCGCTTGTGTAGCGTTGTTGTACTGGCTCTTTAAATAATCTTGTCCGCCATACATTGCAAGTACTGCACCAGTCCCAGGCTGAATTGAAACCAGCGCGATTCGCAAGTTATTGAATGGGGCTTTAGGCGTGCGCTTGGCAACAGCATCTACTGCAGCCTGTTGATCCTTTTTAACCAAGGTAGTTTTTACAACCAACCCACCCTGCAGCAACTGATCTTGGGTAAATCCAAATTGTTGCAGTTGATTTTCAATCCACGAGATAACGTAGCCTTTAGGTCCAGCTAGCGATCCAGATGCCACTCGAGGTTGAATGAATGGAAAGACCTGTTTTGCCTCTTCTGCTGGTGTGAGCCATTTAGCCTTCACCATTCCATCCAAAACATATTTCCATCGCGCTTGTAATCGCGCTTGATATCTCGGTCCGTTGGCAGGATCGTAATAACCCGGAGCATTAAGAATGCTGGCAAGTACTGCAGCCTGGGAAACATTGAGTTGATCTACGGTACGTCCGAAGAAGACCTGTGAACCTGTCTGAACACCGTATGCGCCGCGACCGAAATAAATTGTGTTGAGATAATCTTCCAAGATCTGATCTTTTGAGAGTTGTTGCTCTAATTTAACGGCGATAACAATCTCTTTTATTTTACGTTGCACACTCTGTGCTGGTGAAAGGAAGGCGGTCTTGGCATATTGCTGAGTGATAGTTGAACCACCCTGCAGTGATCCTCCGCGCAGGTCATGCCAGAGAGCGCGCAAAATTCCAGTTGGGCTAAAGGCGTGCTCGGTGTAAAAATTTCGATCCTCGGCAGCCAAGATTGCATGGCGCACATTGATGGGAACGCTAGCCAATTGCACGCTAGTGCGATCTTGCGCTCCAACTCGACCGATCTCCGATCCATCGGCATATTCGATCACCGTCGCCTGGCTATTTACATATTGGTTGGGGTCAGGAATCTTGACCGTAAAATAGGCGTAAGCGAAGAGGTAGGTCCCAATTACAAAGCCACCGCCGATCGTGAAGATCGCCCCACGGATAAACCAGGTTCTTAGGTTCTCGCGGGTAGGTCTTTCCATGCGGAAAGGTTACCGCCCAGCGCTGCGTGCGTAATCCTCATCTTCAAGGGTTCTTACCCTCCGAGGGGGCTTGCGGTATTTGCCATCCCCTAATTTGAAGGAGTAAATGAGATGGTGCCATCCGCACCCCATACAGACTTCAACAATATAAACCCGAAATTCTCCATACTCGCTCTGCATCTCTTCAATCTCGGCAGAAGTCTTAATACGGCCTGAGTACTGACCGAGTTGATCACCGAAGGTATAGCGCAACTCCACCATCTCTGCCTTGCGACAGACCGGACAGAGCCGCTCCACACGTTCACCGTGATACTTAGCTGCGCTCTTGAGATAAGGGTCGGCATCGCAGGCATCTAGCCCAGAAGTTGTGCCTTTAAATAGCGCGATTAACGTAGCTCGACGCTTAAGTGAATAATCGATCGCATCGCGACGACTCCATAAGCTGGCCAACATAGTTTCCAAGAATAAACCTTTATTACTAACTACGCTTGCGCGCATGAGGAAGGTTGGGATGACAAAAAATTGGCCATTTCATCCCGGAAGCAAGTTGCCACACATCCTCACCGTACGGTGGCTCGGTCAAGTTGGGGATGGAATCTTTCAATCCTCTTTAGCTTCGTTCGTCCTCTTCTCTCCTGAACGTCAACCTAATGCAGTAAGTGCAGCCACCGCCTTCGCCGTCGTGCTCTTGCCTTACTCCCTGGTCGGTCCTTATGCCGGAATCTTCCTAGATAGATTCTCACGACAGAGAATTGTCCTCTTCTCAAATTTAATTCGAGCCGTTGATCTAGCTCTCATTGCGCTCTTAATTAAGGCTGGTGCCACAGGAGTTCCACTCACCCTGTTGGTGCTAGTTGCCTTTGGAATTAATCGATTGATTCTCGCCGGCCTCTCCGCCGGTCTTCCTTTGGTTGTCGAAAAAGATGAATTGATCTCTGCAAATGCTTTAGCGGTCACCGGAGGAAGTATCGGAGTAGTGATCGGTGGAGGCGTCGGAATTGGGATAAAGAAATTATTCGATCATCACGGAAAAAGCGATCTCAGTGATGCCAAAGTGATTTTAATTGCGATGGTCTTTTATCTCTTAAGTTCTTACTTTACTCGCAGACTCTCTCGTGGAGAGATTGGACCTGCGGAACATGAGATACCGACTGAAGTTCGTGGAGTACGTGAACTGCAAGAGGGGTTACGAATTTTGCGTAACCATCCCGATGCCTTGCGGGGAATATTTTCAACAGCAATTCAACGTGGCGGCCTAACTGGACTTACGCTGATGGGGCTACTACTGGAGCGCAACACCTTCAATCCACCTAGCAATCCTGATGCTGGTCTCGCAGGCTTTGCGTATGCCTTAGCTATCGCTGGGGTTGGATTTGGCGTTGGATCTTTTATCACCCCCTTCTTCGTGAATTACTTTGGTCGCCACCGTTGGATTCGAGTCATGATGATTGCGCCGTTCCCATTCCTCATTCTCTTCGCATTTCTCCCGCAAGAGTGGCTCTTGCTCACTACCGCCTTCTTCATTGCGACGTGCGGACAAGCAGTTAAAGTGACTAACGATGCCCTCGTTCAATCACAAATAGCTGATGAGTTCCGCGGAAGAGTCTTTGCCTTTTACGATGTTGCGGTAAATGGCCTAATAGTTCTAGGCGCGATTGTGGCAGCGCTCATCTTGCCTAAATCTGGAAAATCGGCTGAGCTTCCACTGTTTACGACCTTGGCCTTTGCTACAACCACCTTCGTCTTACTTCGAACTTCCAAGTTCTTTATCGCGCGCCCACGCGAGTAACTCCTCAGTGGCAACTTCTGCTCCTAAAGGACCTCGCTCCATACGTAACTCCAGCAAGAAATCGTAAGCCTCACCCACAAGACGTGAGGGCTTAATTCCTAAGATCGCCATGATCTCTTCTCCATCTAAATCGGGACGAATCCGATCTAGCTCCTCTTGAGCTTTCAACTCCGCGATTCGATTTTCCAAAGAGTCATAGGTGGCGGATAGTTGATCTGCTTTACGTTTATTGCGAGTTGTGCAATCTGCGCGGGTAAGTACATGGAGTGAGTCGAGCAAATCACCGGCATCGCGAATGTAGCGACGGACCGCTGAATCAGTCCACTCCCCACTCCCATATCCATGAAAGCGAAGATGTAAAAAGACTAGCGTTGAAACATCATCAACGATCTTGCTATCAAAACGTAGCTCTTTAAGACGCCTCTGTGTCATTTTTGCACCGACAACTTCGTGATGGTGAAAAGAGACTCCTCCGCCCGGAATCAACTCGCGGGTACGAGGTTTGCCGATGTCGTGCATAAGCGCCGCTAGCCGAATGACAAGATTGGGGCCACCCAATCGATCTTCGTGTGCAATCGCTTGCTCTAAAACGGTCAGGGTGTGTTCGTAAACATCCTTATGGTGGTGATGTTCATCGATCTCCAGTTTTAACTTTGGCAATTCTGGAAGGAAGTGTGATGCCAAGCCGGTTTCAACGAGGAGCCGTAGACCTAGACGTGGATGTGGGGACATGAGCGTCTTTACAAATTCATCTCGTATCCGCTCTGCTGAAATTATCGAGAGTCGATCAGACATCTCAACAATCGCAGATATGACAGATGGCTCCACCGCAAAATCCAATTGCGCGGCAAAACGCGCGGCGCGTAACATGCGAAGTGGATCATCTGTAAAAGAATCTGTTGCACTTCCAGGAGTGCGCAGTACTTTCTTCGCTAAATCCCCCGCCCCATCGAAGAGATCAATGAATGTAGGTTGATCAGTTGTCAGCTCAAGCGCCATAGCGTTGATGGTGAAGTCTCTGCGAGAGAGATCTCCTTCGATTGATTCACCAAAATTGACATCGGGTTTGCGAGATTGCGGGTCATAGCTCTCACTGCGATACGTGGTGACTTCTACTGTTACCTCACCTTTTTTGGCGGCGATAGTTCCAAAAGCGGCACCGATCTCCCAGATGGTATCTGCCCACTTCTTTAGAATCCTGCTGCTATCTGCTGGTCGCGCACTAGTCGTAAAATCCAAATCATTTCCGAGTCTGCCCAATATGGCATCGCGCACCGGACCCCCTACGAGAGCCAGCGTAAATCCCTCGCGCTTAAAAGCCTCTGCCAAGGATGCAATCAGCCCCTCGTGCAGGGTTAAGGAGCCGAGGGCCAACTCGGCGGCGATGGCTCCTGGATTAGGCATCTGGGTACTCACAATGAGTAAGGCTAGAGCAGTACCCTTCTCTTATGACCCCGGCACCTGGTGCGGGTGGCGAAGCTAAACGGAAAAAACGTCGGAGACGGCGTCCCGCGGGCCCACACACACCAACAAATACTTTAACTCCGGCCAAAACCGATGTTGGTACCACCCCTGTCAAAAAATCCCCTCCTAAGAAACGTGCCGCATACGCCAAACGAGTGGATGAGGTGAGTGCTGGAGGTTTAGTTATTGACGGCAGCGGAACCAAAGGTCTTCTTATAGGACGACGCGATCTTAAAGATGCCTCCCGTGAGCGTTTGTTGTGGTCGCTTCCTAAGGGACATATCGAAGCTGGCGAAACACCAGAGCAAGCAGCCATCCGTGAAGTTGCTGAAGAGACCGGGATTCAAAGTGAGATCTCGCGTGAGTTAGGAATTATCGATTTCTGGTTTATGGCAGGTGGAAAGAGAATTCATAAGACCGTTCACCACTATCTCTTCCGCGAAGTCGGTGGCGTGCTGGCACCACAGGTAAGTGAGGTAGATGATGTGGGGTGGTTTCCGCTGGAAGAGATCATCTCCCTACTCGCATATCCAGATGAGAAGAAGCTCATCGCCAAATCTGGTGACTTAAAAGTATGAAGCGGCTCTTGGCTTTATGTGCCGCTCTCACTCTCACTTTTATTGCTACTCCTGTAGCGCATGCAAGCACAACGATCTATCTGACAGAGCCTTCTCACCGACAGATCAATGGGGAATTCATTGATGATGATCTGGCAAGTTCGCTGAGTTTTACCGGACGATTAGGCGAATTAATTTTTAATCCTCCCGCAGGAGCACATACTTGGATTATTGATCCGGCCCTTATAGAGGATGTAACTGCGATGGCTAGCGGATATACCCTCACATCGGGAGTGGCTGGATCTGGAGAACTCGCAGCCAAATCATGGCTGACTCAACTTAAATTAGATACACGTAACGACTCCATTGTCGCAATGGCATATGGAAATCCCTCCTCGTATTGGGTGGGTCAACTCTCCCCGCATGATGCAAATTACCTTCTCACGATCTCACAGAGTCGACTTGCAACTCTGCTAGGGGTTGATGTCACGAGCGCTGCGACATATCACTCGAGTTCGCGCTTTACTCTCTCATCTGCAGATATTAATTCACTGAAAGATGATGCTGCTGCCTTCGCGGCCACCGCTTCATATATAGATCCAACAAAGATTGATACCTCCAGGTTGGCACTTATTAGAATCCTCAATCCAGATCTCACCAAAGATCGACGCGGGTATCTGATACGAGATTTAACGAGCGCCGCCTATGCCCAAATGCATTTAGTGCACCTAGCGCCGGGTAAATTCACGGTGACCTCGGCTCATCAGAATTTGCCGATCACGTTAACCAATGGCTTTCCATCGGATGTCAAAGTAAATCTCTATGTTATACCGACAAATTTAAAGGTAGAGGTTGGAACCTTGCCCCAGGTGGTTATTCCAGCAAAATCTAAGATTCAAGTAATGGTTCCCATCACGGTACTTACCTCAGGTACCTCCGGATTAAATGTTGAACTCACCTCTACACACGGGGATTTGCTAGGGGATTCGGTTATCTATCCGCTGCAACTTTCAGTGATCAGCCCCACTGCTACCTGGTTTACAACTGGCGCCGCCCTCGTACTCTTCATTGCAGCTACCGTTCAAAGTATTCGTCGCATCAGAAGAAGGCAAAGATGAGCGAGAACTCAATCATCCGCGTTTCGGCGATTATGGCAGCGGGAACATTCGTCTCCCGCATCACAGGTCTCATTCGCGGACTCTTATTAGTAGCAGTACTCGGCACAACGCTCTTGGGTGACACTTACAACGTTGCAAATACCATGCCAAATATTCTGTATAACTTGATTATCGGAGGAGCGCTAACGGCGGTCTTTGTTCCACAAATGGTTCGCGCTATCCGTGAGCCTGACGGGGGATCTGCCTTCATATCTCGCTTAGTCACTGCCACATGTGTAGTGCTCGGAGTCCTTGTCCTCGTATCAGTAGTGGCGGCGCCACTCCTGGTGCATCTCTTTGCAAGTAGTTATACGGGGCGGCCAGAATTTAATTTAACAGTGCTATTTATGCGTTACTGCCTGCCGCAAATTTTCTTCATGGGACTCTTTGCTCTCCTCGGACAAGTCGCTAATGCTAAAGGGAAATTTGGTCCCATGATGTGGGCTCCGGTCTTTAACAACATTGTTGTGATTGGAGTCTTCACTTATTTCCTCCATATTTCTAAAGGCTGGAAAGTCTCAACGATCACTCATAGTCAAGCAACGTGGTTGGGGATTGGAACCACTGCTGGCTTTGTAGTTCAGTTGGCCTGCCTATTGCCTGTTCTCAAGCAGATAAATATAAAGATTCGTCCCCGCTTTGATTGGAAAGATCCAGAAATTCGTAAATCATTGCATTTAGCTTCATGGACTTTAGCCTTCGCCGCAATTTCACAATTGAGTTATCTGGTAACCGTTAATCTATCCACGGGAGCCGCGGTTCGAGCGCTTAAGGCGGGTGTCACCACTGGTGTTGGTTACACGCCTTACGGCAATGCAATGTTGATATTACTTCTGCCTCATTCGGTCGTCACCATTTCGATCGTTACCGCGATTCTCCCATTACTCTCCAGCCACGCTAGTGAACGTAAGTTTCAAGAGATTCACGACGAACTATTACGAGCGATTCGGCTAGTGGGAATTATTACCGTACCTAGCGCTATTGCATTTCTGCTCTACGGACCTTTAATTACTAGAACTTTATTCTTTGGGATATCCAATAACGATGCACGTTATTTGGGGTTGGTCCTCTCTGCATTTGCCCTAGGGCTTCTTCCGTTGAGCATTAATCTCATTGCACTGCGTGGGCTCATCGCCTTTGAAAACATTAAATTGCAGGTCTTAAGCAATGCGATCATGAATATCGTAGGCAGCCTCATCGCCTTCCTCTTAGCTATGACTCTCCCCGCCAAGTGGGTGACCGTTGGATTAGCAGCCGCGTTAGCCCTGAGTTACTACGTCGGGGCATGGACTTCAATCAGGCTCCTTCGCCGTTACAACATAACAATTCACACAAGTGAGATCACCGGCTTTTATGCGCGATTGGCTCTCATTTACTCCGTGGTAGCAATTCCGCTATACCTAGTGATGGGCAAGGTTCCCGGCGGGAATACAGTGAAACTATTTGTTGTTCTCTCAGTCAGCGGTTTGGGATACCTGGGTATAGCCAAGACCTTTAAGATCGCGGAAGTGGGAGCGGCCTTCGCAGTGGTTCTCAGACGGCGTCGTTCATCAAGTTAGTTCGGTATCAAAATTCGGAGAGTAAGGTGCAGAGGTGAGTGAAGTTATCCACGATCTCGTGATTGTTGGCTCTGGCCCAGCTGGGTATACCGCTGGTATTTATGCCTCGCGCGCCCAACTTTCCCCCGTTCTCTACGAGGGTTCAGTGACGGCCGGCGGTGCCCTCATGAACACAACTGAGGTAGAAAATTTCCCCGGGTTTCCCGCTGGGATTATCGGCCCAGATCTTATGGACAACTTAAAGGCGCAGGCAGAAAAATTTGGAACGCAACTAGTTCGTGACGATATCGTTGATATGCAGCTCGCGGGGGATATCAAAGTCCTCACCGATGGAAGTGGCAACGTCTTAAAGGCAAAATCAGTAATTCTCGCCACGGGATCTGCCTATAAAGAGATCGGTCTGGTAAACGAGAAGCGCTTATCTGGACGCGGAGTTTCATGGTGTGCAACCTGCGATGGATTCTTCTTCCGCAATCAAGAGATCGCTGTAGTTGGTGGCGGTGACTCGGCTATGGAAGAGGCGAATTTCTTAACGCGATTTGCATCTAAAGTTGTTGTCATTCATCGCCGCGACTCTTTGCGCGCCTCCAAGATTATGGTGGATCGAGCTCACGCCAATCCCAAGATTGAGTTCTTATGGAACACAGAAGTTATTGATGTACTTGGCGAAGATAATGTGACCGGTCTGAAATTGAAGAACACAGTTGATGGCGCAGAGAGCGAGAGAGCCTTTACTGGTCTCTTCGTTGCGATCGGTCACTCCCCACGTTCTGAATTATTGGTCGGGCAGGTAGATCTTGATAACGAGGGATATGTGAAGGTGGAGGGTCGTTCCACCCGAACCAATCTCTCTGGAGTCTTCGCTTGCGGAGATCTCGTTGACCACACCTATCGGCAGGCCATTACCGCCGCAGGTTCTGGCTGCCAAGCGGCGTTAGACGCTGAAAGATTCCTAGCGGGACACTAGAATCACCTTTCTAACAAATACCTATTATTAAAAGAGTTCACTTAAATAACCGAGAGGGAAACATGAGCAACACAACACCAGTCACTGCAGCCACTTTTGAAGATGTGGTTCTGAAGAGCACAACCCCAGTCCTTGTAGATTTCTGGGCTGAGTGGTGCGGACCTTGTCGCGCAGTTGGACCAATCTTGGAAGAGATCGCAGCAGAGCATGCTGGAAAGATTAAGATCGTAAAGCTCAATACTGACGAAGAGGCCTCGATCGCTATGAAGTATGGCATCACCTCAATTCCAACTATGAATGTTTATGTTGGTGGACAGGTTGTAAAGAGCATTGTTGGCGCAAAGCCAAAGCCTGCCCTCCTCAAAGATCTAGAAGCCTATATTTAACACATTCTGACTGACGAAATAGAAGATTCATGTCGCCCGATCTCACCTTAGGTGGATCGGGCGATCTTGTTTTACAAGTTACCAATTACTTAACGCGCCTCAACCTTTTAACTCACGAGAGCGCAGTATTTGATAACAGTGTCGCTGACGCGGTAAAGGAATTTCAACAATCTCGCGGCTTAAGAGTTACAGGAATTGTTGATGCGATAACGCTTCGGGCTCTCGATGAGGCGCGCTGGAAACTCGGCGATCGCGTCCTATCTCTTACCTCTCCATTTATGCGAGGGGATGATGTCGCAGCGCTGCAATCGCAGTTAAGTGAGATGGGATTTAATTGCGGGCGAGTAGATGGCATATTCGGTGGCGAGACAGAGTCGGCAGTAAAAGAATTTCAAAAATCAGTGGGTGTAAAAGTTGATGGAGGCTGCGGTCCTGCAACCATCATGTCGATGCTGCGCCTTAAAAAGATCGTCTCTGGTGGAGCTCCCATTCAATTGCGCGATGCCGCAATTCGAGCGGAACGTGGACCCGCCCTATCGGGAAAGGTAATAGTTATAGATCCATCGCTCTCCCCTGAAATATTTGATTTAGCTCAACGTCTAGAAGGTCGCTTGATCGCCTTGGGAGTCAATGTATTTCTAACAAGGACGATCACATCAGCTCCGCAAGAAGCTGAGCGGATAGATATCGCCAATTCATCCAATGCCGACTTGGTTATTTCACTCCACCAAGATAGTTACAACAATCCCAACGCTCATGGCGTTGCAACCTATTACTACGGGAGTGACTCTCATGGAGTTCACTCCATAGTGGGAGAGAGGTTTGCTACCTTGGCGCAGCGCGAAATTTGTGCTCGCACCGACTTGCTCAACTGTCGAACTCATGCCAAGACGTGGGATTTATTGCGACTTACAAAATCTCCTACAGTTCTCATTGAATTGGGATATGCCACAAATCCCGGCGATGCCAAGCGGGTTGCCGATCCACAATTCCGTGAAACTGTCGTAGAAGCTCTAATGGTTGCTATTCAACGCCTTTACTTAAGCGCTGAGAACGATGCCAAGACCGGAACGCTACGTATCTCCGACTTACGCAGGGCGGGGCTCCGCAAATGAGTGGTGCAAATAAAGCTGCCTCTTGCAAGTGCGTATCTATGGCAGAATTGATAGATGTCCAACGAGGTAACACGATTTCGCACAGGTGAAGATCAACAACTCACCCAACGCTTCGCCCATCGGGCAGAGCTCATGCAGGCTAGCGAGATCCGAGCCCTCTTCGCCGTAGCCTCTCGCCCAGAAATCGTCTCTCTCGCAGGTGGTATGCCCAACCTCTCCGCTCTACCTATGGAGATGATGGCTGATGTGGTCGATAAATTAATTAAAGAAAATGGCACAGAGGCGCTCCAATACGGCAGCGGTCAAGGTCATCCAAAGTTGCGTGAGCAGATCTGCGATGTGATGGCTCTTGAAGGAATCAGAGCCCATCCCGATGATGTCATCGTTACGACCGGATCACAGCAGGCTCTAGATCTTATCTCTCGCATCTTCATTAATCCCGGAGATGTTGTATTAGTGGAAGCACCAAGTTATGTCGGGGCTTTGGGCACCTTCAAGCAGTACGAGGCAAATGTCGTCCATGTTGAAATGGATGAGAATGGGTTGGTTCCAGAGGCGCTCCGTGCCGCTATCGAAGCCGTTCGTAAGACCGGTCAAGAGATTAAGTTTCTCTATCTCATTCCAAACTACCAAAATCCGGCAGGGGTTCTTCTGCCGGCAGATCGACGAACTGAAATTCTTGAGATTTGTGCTGCTGAGAAGATTTTTATCGTTGAAGATAATCCATATGGCCTCTTGGGTTTTGATAGGCCTTCCCCCAATGCAATGCGTGCGCAAGATTCAGAGAATGTCATTTATCTGGGCTCATTCTCTAAAACCATTGCACCAGGATTCCGTGTTGGTTGGGCCCTCGTCCCCCAATCTCTAAAAGAGAAGTTGGTGATTGCAGCCGAGAGTTCAATTTTGTGCCCATCTAATTTCACTCAACTCTCCATCAGTGGTTATTTAGCGGACCAGCCTTGGCGTGATCAGATCGCATCCTTCTGCAAGTTATACAAGGTACGCCGTGACGCGATGTTAGAAAGTTTGGAGCAATATTTTCCTGAAGGAGCTAGTTGGACCAAACCTGGTGGAGGCTTTTATGTTTGGGTTACCTTGCCTCCAGAGATTGATACAACCGCTCTCATGCCCAAAGCTATTGTTGCGAAAGTTGCGTATGTTCCTGGTACCGCTTTTTATGCCGATGGGTTTGGCAGTTGGTCTATGAGGCTCTCTTATTGCCACCCAACTCCCGAAAGAATTCGAGAGGGTGTTAGAGCACTGGGTGGTGTAATCCGCACCGAGATGGAGAATCGCGCAATTATCTAGTTGCTACCGCAATATTTGTGTAATGCGTTTTAAATCTTCTTCATCGGCGAATTCAATCGTAATCTTGCCTTTAGATTTACCTAATTCAATCGTAACTCGAGTATCAAGTTTATTCGCTAAGAGATCACTTATATCTTTATGCTGAGCGCTCCCAGCGCTATGGCGCTTTACTTTTTCGCCTTTTGCTTTGCCGTCGCTCATCGCAACAATTTCTTCAACGGCGCGCACGCTTAAGCCTTCTGAAACAATGCGATGTGCAAGGGATTCAATCTCTAGTGCATCGGTGAGTGAGAGTAGAGCTCTGGCATGGCCTGCAGAGAGAACACCCGCAGCAACTTTGCGTTGTACCGAGGCAGGTAGGTTGAGAAGACGCAAAGTATTTGTGATTGCCGGCCTGGACTTACCCACTTTTACTGCCAACTCTTCATGTGTGTAGCCAAAGTCATTGAGCAAGTTTTGATAGGCCGCTGCTTCTTCAAGTGGATTTAGTTGACTCCGATGAATGTTCTCCAAAAGAGCTTCTCGCAACATCTCATTATCTGCAGAGGCGCGAAGTATTACTGGAATTGTTTTTAGTCCAGCTAACTTCGAAGCCCGGAGTCGGCGCTCGCCCATAATTAATTCAAAGCGGCCATCAGGAAGTTCGCGCACAACAGGAGGCTGCATAACGCCAACCTCTTTAATAGAGGCGGCAAGCTCTTGTAACGCCTCTTCATCAAAATATGTTCTAGGTTGTTTGCTATTTGGAAGCACCGAGTTGATATCAACTTCAAGAGCTCTCCCTGCAACGACTCCTGAACTGTTTGTCACTTCACCAATTGTGGTTGTGGGAATCAACGCATCTAAGCCACGGCCCAAGCCCCCTTTACGTACTGCACTCATGCCGCTGATCCTCTCCGTGCGATCTCTCGCGCCGCTCCCATATAAGCAATAGCACCGGGTGATGTTGCGTCATATGTCATTACTGTTTGATTAAAGGATGGGGCTTCTGAAACTCGAACTGCGCGTGGAATTGGAATATCTATTAGTTCATTAGGAAAATGTCGGCGCACATCATCTGCAACGTCATTTGCAAGACGAGTTCTTGAATCGAACATAGTCAGCAATATTGTGCTCACTCGAACCATCGGATTAAGGGCCTTTTGAATCTTCCCTAAGGTCTCCATTAATAATGAAATTCCCTCGAGCGAGTAATACTCACATTGAATCGGAACCAGAACTTCCTCTGTTGCGGTAAGTGCGTTAATGGTGAGCAGACCCAGGCTCGGAGGGCAATCAATAATTACATAATCCAAACGATCGCCCTGTGACTCACGCTCTCGAAGATATTTAACGAGGGCCCCTTTTAGGACGCTCTCGCGGGCAACGAAGGTCACCAGTGCAATCTCCGCTCCCGCCAATTCGCGATTTGCCGGCGCACATTCCAAGCTAGGAAAACCAGCAACCTTTTGAATGGTGCTAGCTAGATCAGCTTCTTCTACTAAAACCTCGTACATTCCTGGGGTTCTATTGCGATCGACACCAAGCGCGGTACAGGCATTACCTTGTGGATCTAGATCAATCACTAGAACCTTTAGCCCACCCATGGCCATTGCAGCTGCAATATTTACCGCGGAGGTTGTCTTTCCTACTCCACCCTTTTGATTGGCCACAGTGAAGATCCGGGTCTTGATAGGGCTCGGCATCGGCTCCTTGAGCCGTCGGATTCCAACCACCTTTCGGGATCCCCCGTTTGATGTTTCACGTGAATCACTCATGGCTGTAGTTAAGCAGTCTTTCTAACCTCAATAACACGGGCGAGCTCAAAACCTGGCAGCTCTATGGTTTTTAGCGTTGTTATTGAGTGCCTCTTCGCCTCTGTGGTATCGATCTCGGCTTGGGCGTTCTCACCCTTCAGCGCCAGAAGGGCTCCTTGGCTCTTTACGAGGTGCCATGAGATATTCAAGAGCTTTGGAAGGGGGGCGACGGCACGAGCAGTTACCACCTCAAAACTCTTCTTAACACTCTCTGACTTACCTCGAATGACGGTTATTGGCAGATCCAGGAGCTCGATAACTTCGTTGAGGAAATCCACCCGGCGTTGGAGTGGTTCGATAAGGGTCAAAGTTAGATCCGGCCTTGCAAGAGCAATAACAATTCCAGGTAGACCTGCGCCAGAGCCAATATCCACAACCTTCACGCCGGTGGGAATCAAGGTGGTCACAGGGATGCAATTTGCAATATGGCGTTCCCAGATTCGATCGCCTTCGCGAGGTCCGATCAACCCACGCTCAATACCCCAACTTTTTAGGAGTTCGGCATACCTATCCGCCTTATCTGGGCTCTCTTTAAAGTATAGATCTAAGAGAGTTTCACGTGAAACGATCAAGCTGGAAGAACGACCACGCAGCGATTTGGTTCTTCACCCTCAGATTCGCTTGTTAGGCCGATCTCTTGAATGGTGTCGTGAATGACCTTACGCTCAAATGCATTCATCGGCTTCAACTTGACCTGCTCCCCAGAGCTCTTAACCTCTTCCGCGATCTCATGAGCTAATTTGGTCAACTCTGCCTTCTTATTGCTACGGAAATTATCAATATCTAACATCAAGCGTGAACGCTCGCCGAGTGAGGTTTGGACCGCTAACCGGGTCAACTCTTGCAAGGCATCTAGAACCTCTCCACTATCCCCAACTAAGTGGGAGAGAGCTCCGCCTGCAATAGCGAGGGAGGCACGCTCATTCTCCACATCGATATCTATATCCCCATCGAGGTCTGCAATATCCAGCAATCCCTCTAGATAATCAGCTGCAACATCACCCTCTTCTTCTAGACGGGCAATAAGGGACTTCTTAGGGCTCTCGGTCTCAGTCATTGTGCTGCCTTTCTGTCGGTTTTAAACCTTTTTGTCATACTTTGTGGGCTTTTAGGCTACTTTCGTGGCTTCTTCTTCTTTGGCTGTTGGCGCTGGCGGCTTTTGGCTGCCGCATCCCGCTCTGCCTCGGTTAACCCCTCTGGCGTTGTGGAAGTTGCTGGGTTGGTCGCTGTTCCAGCGATTCCGCGCTTGCGTTGTAACTCTTCATAAGCGGGTGATCCTGGTGTTGGATTTCTCTTGATGACATAGAACTGTTGTCCGAAGGTCCAAAGGTTGTTAGTCAACCAATAGATCAAGACACCGATCGGGAAGTTAACACCGGTTACCGCAAAAATAAGTGGGAATAAATACAACATGATCTTCTGCTGTTGCAACATCATGTTGTTAGATGGATCGACCTTCGGCATTCCTTTAACCATCAACTGACGTTGAGTGGTGAATGTGGTAGCCGACATTGCAATGATCAAAATGATTGTGACAATCTTTGTTGTCGTTATGTGCGAACTAATCAGACTGTCAGAGATAGGTGCACCTAAGAATTTTGCATCATGCGCTTTCGCTAAAAGAGTTGGTGTTAAAACACCTGGCACATACGACTTATTGTGTGCGATTCCGCTGAGTACGCGAAATAGAGCAAAGAAAATTGGTGATTGGGCCAGCAAAGGAACGCATGAAGCGAGTGGATTTGTCTTATGCTCTTTGTAGAGCTTCATCATCTCTTCAGATTGCTTTTGACGATCATCTTTGTGACGCTTTTGAATCTCCTTCATCTTCGGTTGAAGGGCGGTCATCGCGCGTTGTGACTTAATTTGTTTTACAAATAGTGGGATAAGAATGATTCGAATAACGATCACAAGAAAGACGATAGAGAGCGTCCACTTAAGAGATTCATGGTTATCTTTGCCTAAAAAGAGCCCTAAAAGGCTGTGAAATGTGACAATTACCCAAGTAACAGCGTAGTAAAGCGGG
>CAIMNT010000115.1 GCA_903842855.1 uncultured Actinomycetes bacterium | reverse complement strand
TTCTCAAAGCTGGTTCCACAACAATTTCAGCGAAGCAAAGTCCTTCTGGAAATTTTGGATTTTCCTCTGTAGTAACTGCGCCGCTTACCGTCAATCAGTTGGCTCCTATTGCCGCGCTTCCAAATCTCAATCAAGTGGTTGGCGATCCTGTAATTCAAATTACTCCACCAACGACGGCCTCTCCTGGAGTTTGGAGCTTGACATCAAGTGATCCAGCGATTGCTTCGGTAACTGGACTCTCAATTGCAATTTTGGATGCAGGTTCTGCGACTTTAACTCTTACACAAGCCGCTTCAGGTACCTGGCTTACCAACTCAACGACCTTTACGATCTCGGTCGCAGGTTTGGTTCCAACTATTGGCCCTCTTGCCGCTATAAGCGTGAGCCTTGGTTCACCTATCGCTATCGTGAACCCAACTTCTAACTCCTCTGGCGCTTGGAGTTATTCAACCGGTAACAGTGCAATCGCCAAGGTAGTCAATGGGCAATTAGTTCCAGTTGCAGTGGGCACCACGACCATCTCGGGAGTTCAAAAGCCTGCTGGAAAGTATGGTCAATCAAATACGGTACAAAGCACTGTAACGATTAAAGCCGCCCCAGTAGTAACCCCCACTCCTACGCCAACCCCCACTGTTAAGCCGACTCCAGCGCCTACGCCGACGGTGAAGCCGACTCCTACCGTTAAACCAACGCCTACGCCGACGGTGAAGCCAACTCCAACCCCAACCAAGGAGCCGGTGGTTCCCATTGTGAGCGCTAAAGCCGTTGGTCGAACCATCGTTGTAAGTGCCAAACATGGGGCTGTAATAATTCATATCAACGGCAGGATTGGAAAAGTTGGCAAGAACGCCGTTACTCCAGGGAATGATCTCGTTGTGATCGAATTTCAATCGAGAGTGATCTATTCTAAAGTCTTCACTATCAAGTAATGAGAGTGAGCTTTAGTTAGGGCGAAATTGCGAAACCCAAATGATCGGTTAGAGATTGGTCCCGTTGCTTTTCTAGTTGCGGGATTGATGTTTATGGAGTTTCTTGATTTCTCGATTCTCCCTACTGCTGCTCCTACGATTGCTCGCTCCTTTCATGTTCTCTCAGCGCAGGTAGGTATCTGTGCGACTGCATATATGGTCGCAATCGTGATCTTGATTCCGATCTCTGCTTGGTTAGCAGACAAATATGGAGTGAGAATTGTTCTCTTTAACAGCATAGCTCTCTTTATCTTGGCATCGCTCTTCTGCTCTTTAAGTTCTAACTTGATTGAACTGACAACAATGCGAATCTTGCAGGGTATAGGAGCAGCATCAATGGTGCCTGTAGGCAGACTTATTTTGATGCGCTCAGTTGATAAGAATGAGGTAATTCGCGTTATCTCTTACTCAGTCTGGCCGGCTCTTGCCGCCCCGGCGGTTGCGCCAGTTCTAGGTGGTTTTCTTATTAGTCATGCTTCGTGGCATTGGATATTTTTAGTCAACATTCCAATAGGTTTTGTAGCGCTTTTAGTCGGAGCAAAAATCGTCCCAGCTATCCCGGGTGGGAAAGTAGATAGTTTGGATTGGTCTGGATTTTATGGCTGTGCCATTAGTTTAGGTTCGTTGGTCTTTGCTGCAGCGAACTTAGGAGCGCCACGCATCAATATAATCTCCACTTTAGCTCTTCTGGTCGTCGGGATCGGGGTTGGAATACCGACGATTCTACATTTTCGAAAAGTAGTGAATCCGTTAATAGATGTTACGGTTTTGAAAATTCAAACTTTCCACCTCAACAGCACAAGCGGTTTATTATTTCGAGTTGCCCAAAATACCGCCCCCTTCGTCCTACCTCTACTTTTTCAAGATAAATTTGGATGGAGTGCGGAGCGAGCTGGTGAGACCCTTTTCTTTTATATGATGGGAAATCTGGGTTTCAAGGTATTCACTACGCCACTCATGAAGAAGTTCTCCTTTAAACCACTCATCCTTTTATCAACGCTCCTGAGCATTCCTTTGACCCTCTCTCTCGGCTTGATTCATTCTTCGATTCCTTTCATATGGATCGCAGTACTTTTGACGATCACTGGCGGTGTGCGTTCCATCGGAATGACCTTGTATAACACGATTACTTTCGCCGACACCGATCAAGAAATCATCTCTCACGCCAATACCTTGGCAAATATGGTGCAACAACTCTCCACCGTTATTGCTGTAGCTACTGCGGTTATTGCAATCAATATTGGGCGCTTGCTGGCTGGCACGGCTCATCAATTCACCTTCGCCTTCTCTTTCGCAGTATTAGCACTCCTGATATCGCTCCGGTATGTGATTGCCTTGCCTAGCTCGGCCGGCGAGGCACTGCGTAAATAGGCGTATTGTTGGAGCGTGGTGAACCTAAGACTTCGCTTTGCAATATTGGTCGCCAAATCTGCCAGCGCCGCCTCACGCCTAATCGGAAATAAAGGTGAGACCCTGCCGGGCCGAATATTGCTAGCTATTGAGCCCGCAGCGATCTCGCTCTTAGCTCAAAATAAAGAGGTAATTTTGGTCTCTGGGACCAATGGCAAAACTTCGACAACGAGAGCGGTCGCTTCCCTGATCTCACAACTCGGTCCTGTAACAACGAGCGGTTCAGGTTCAAATCTCTCGTGGGGCGCTGCCAATGCGTTGATCTCACCTGCGCCTTATGCAGTTCTTGAGATTGATGAACTACACCTTCCTGGAATTATCGCTCAAACCGATCCCACTATCGTTCTTCTTCTCAATCTCACCCGAGATCAACTTCACCGCATGCACGAGGTTAAACGAGTCGCAGATAGATGGCACGTGGAATGTGCTGAAGCTGACGGAACAGTCTTCGTGGCAGATATCGATGACCCTTACATAAACTATGCAGTGGCTAACGCGGCAAATGTAGTTCGCGTCTCCTTTGGAGGTCGGCCACATGCCGATGGCGCTGTCTGTCCTCGTTGTGGCTCTTATTTGATGTGGGAGCGCGGGAAATATTCGTGCACATGTGGATTGACTAACACGGAGAGCGATCTCACATTCAGAAAGGGTTCTGCCGCCTATAGAAACGCCATTCTGGCAAATGTTGTCGGCGAGATAGCCGGGGCTGAGCCGATTGAATTTAGCGAGAGCCAACTTGAGCGCACTGTCACAAAACAATTTGGCGAGACCAGCGCTCAATTTAGATTGACCAAAAACCCAGCTTCATGGAGTGAGGCGTTACAAGGTGAACTAAAGCCCGAAGTGATTCTTGTTCTCAATGCACGCCAGGTAGATGGAATCGATACCTCCTGGCTCTGGGATGTCTCTTTCAAAGCTCTTAAAGGTCACACCGTAATTGTGTGTGGCGAGAGGGCCCTTGATATGGCCTACCGTATTCATGTCGAAGGTATTGAAGCCCTCATCGTTGATAGTTTTGATGAGGCGATCGCAAAAACGCAGGGCGATACTGTCACCGTGCTCTCTGCTTATACTGCGTTTTTTGAGTTGGTGATGTGATGCTCGAGATAATTCGAATTCACAACGAACTTCTAGGAACTTACGGTGATCGCGGAAATGCTGATGTGCTTAAGTATCGTGCGGGCTTACGAAAAATATCTGCTCGCGTAACAGATATTTCATATCTAGATCCTCTACCAAAAACAGGAGATATTTATCTATTAGGTGGCGCGGAAGATGCTGCACAAATCCTCTCTCTAAACGCGCTGCGTAAAGGATCAATCTTGACTCGAGCTGCAAATAAAGGTGCCGTGGTTCTTGCAATCTGCGCTGGATTCCAAATCCTTGGAAATCGATACGTGACGCGGGATGCAGAAATAGAAGGTCTTGGATTGCTAGATGTAGTTACCACACCTGGCGATCGCAGATTAGTGGGAGATATTGCTGTCGCCACAGAGCTCTTTGATTTCCCACTGACTGGATTTGAAAATCACAGCAGCGTGACGACTCTGGGTCCAGATGCTGCGCCTTTTGGAAAGGTGCTGCAAGGCAATGGAAATGGTGTGGCTGGTGTAGATGGGGCCATTGATAAAAATGTCTTCGGCACATATCTACATGGTCCAGTACTCGCGCGTAGCCCAGAATTTGCTGATTTATTGCTGGAAAGAGCAGTTGGGTCGAGTATTTCTGAGGTAGATGACGAATTAGCCCTGCGATATGCGAAGTGGCGTAGAGCTCTGATTAAGTAGGTTACAATTAGGTGTTGCATCCGCAGCACAACTCATAGAACCTCTGTTTTGCTCCATAAACAAGTTCGTTTGCGAGTCTTACGTCAGTCTTCTGATAAGCACCACGAGACACGCATTTATGTCTCGATTGGTATAACTATGTCCACGTTCCGTAATTTAGGTGTTACCCCTGCGCTCTGTGAGGTTCTAGAAGCCCAAGGTATTACCGCTCCATTCCCTATTCAGACTGCAACCCTGCCCGATGCCATTAAGGGACGCGATGTCCTTGGCCGCGGCCAGACCGGTTCCGGAAAGACCCTTGCCTTTGGGTTAGCCATGTTGACGCGCCTCAATGGCCGCACAGCTAAGCCTCACAAGCCACTCGGCTTGATCTTGTCCCCTACCCGCGAACTGGCAGTGCAGATCAACGATGTTGTTGCGCCACTTGCTCGCAAGATAGGCCTATCTTCACAGGTCGTTGCTGGCGGACTCTCTTACATCGGCCAGATCCAGTCCCTTAAGCGTGGAGTCCCTGTCATCGTGGCAACTCCTGGTCGTTTGATGGATCTTCTTGAGAAGAAGCACATTGATTTATCAGATGTCATGATCACTGTTCTCGATGAGGCAGATCAGATGGCAGATATGGGCTTCTTGCCAGTCGTTAAAGAGATTCTCTCCCTAACACAAGAGGGTGGACAACACCTTCTATTCTCCGCAACTCTAGATCGCGATGTTGATTCACTCGTGAAGCGCTTTCTCAAAGATCCGATTACACATTCACTCGAAAATGAGAAGTCACGCGCTGCCGATATGACTCACCACTTGCTATTGCTAGATCAGCAACATAAAGATGAGATCTCATCTCAAATTGCCGCACGCGATGGACGCACTATCTTTTTCGTACGCACAAAACATGGCGCAGATAAGCTGGCAGAGAAGATGCTGCGAAGCGGAGTGCCAGTTGGCGTGCTACACGGTGGAAAGTCACAAGGTCAACGCACCAGAGTTCTTAAGGCATTTAAAGATGGGCGCGCATCTGCCCTAGTCGCAACCGATGTAGCAGCCCGTGGAATCCACGTGGATGATGTCTCGCTCGTTGTACATGTTGATGCTCCTGCTGATCACAAAGATTATCTACACCGCGCTGGTCGCACCGCACGTGCAGGTGCAACTGGAACCGTTGTAACTCTGGCTACACATAAGCAGAAGAAGGCGGTCTTTGGCATTACCAATCGCGCCGCAGTAAAACTTATTGAGAACCAGGTTCGTCCTGGGGATTCAAAGTTACAAGAGATCACTGGCGCGCAAGAGCCATCTGGTATTCCAATTGAGGTCGAGGCAGAGAAAACTTCTCGCAACGATCGCAAGCCCGGTAGCCGCAGTCGCTCCAATGATCGCGGAAATAGAGATGGTAATTTCAAGCCACGTAAATCTGGCGGCGGACGTTTTGAAAGTGCTCCAAAGGTAGAGACAGCAGAGTCTCGCGAAGAGCGCGC
>CAIMNT010000114.1 GCA_903842855.1 uncultured Actinomycetes bacterium | reverse complement strand
TGCCCTCTGGCAGGGCTCGCTCTACACCTTTGATGGTCGAATGACTTTAGATTTCTCTGATCACACTCCGGTGTTGGGTGAATGTGAAAAATGTGGCGGCGCTACCAAGCATTTCTATAACTGCGGCAAGATTTCGTGTCATTCGCTTATTTTGCTCTGTGACAATTGTGCGCAAAATAGCGCTAACAAGGCCTGCACTCATGAATACAGTGAGCGCAATGCAGAGATGGTCGGGTAGTTATTTCCCGCCGATCGCGGCGAGCGCAGCTTTATAAATCTGTTGTGCGTTCGCAATTGCCTGCTTGTATGCGCTGATAATCCCGGTCGCTGCCGCTTTATAGGTTTGCCGAGCGGCCTGCTTTGCTGTTCGATCTTTTCCCGCGGTTTGGAGCGACTGCATTAACGTGGCATTGGCATCGGCGAAAGCGAGGTCGCGGCCATTTTGCGCTTCTAGCAGGGCCGCTTGATAAGTAGCCCGGGCTGCATCGCGAGCGGCCTTTCTACTTTGTTGCACCGATGAGGATTGTGCCGTTGAGGATGGAGTTGGTCGATTGGGATGCGGATTCGGTTTTCTATCTGGTGCAAAACTTTGAGTGGGTTGTGGCGCAGAAGAATTAGTGGCCACCGGTGTTGGAGCCGGTGATGCAGTTACTGCATACGCTGGCGCAGCGCTGAGGCAGAGGGCGCACCCAAGCCCCGAGATCAGCAGTGACCGTTTCACGTAATCCATTATCCACCTAATTCTCACAAGGTCTACCACTACTATCGCGAGGTGAAGTTAGGACGCGGCCTACTCATTGCCCTCTGCTCGCTCACGCTGGTGGCGGCATCAGAGCAATCGATTACTGACGCGCAAACCACCAAGGCAACCATTGTTGAGTTGCACATTAAGAGCCCAGAAAAAGATTTCCCTATTCGCAACGTCTGGGTTATGACTCCTCCAGTTCCAGCAAATCAGGTAGACCTTCTTCCTGTTGTCTACATGCTGCACGGATGGCCGGGCTCTCCCAATGGCCTCATCGCGGGCGTTGAAGCTCCTCTCGAAGCGGCGTTTGCAAAGGGCGCAGCGCCTTTTATCGCGGTCTTCCCCGATGGAAATGCCTTGACGCACTCTGACTCTGAATGGGCAGATTCGTACGACGGACGCGCAAAGATAGAAACATGGTTAACGACCAATGTAATTCAGACCGTTGAAGCGGGGAATATCCGCAGTCGGGATGATCGCGCGCTCCTCGGCTTCTCGATGGGCGGATATGGGGCTGCGATTATCGGGCTGCACCATCCTGAACTCTATGGTCAGGTGATAACTCTGGCGGGTTACTTTGTCGTCGATGATCTGACAAATGCCTTTGGCTCGGGCGCCGAGACAGATCCAAAACACAAATACCAAACTCCTGCGACGTACTTAAAAGTTGCCAATAAGGTGAAGTGGTTCTTGGGAGAATCAACACAGGATTACACCCAGCTCATCCGTGGACAGGCTCTCGCCTGGGCGTTGAAATTGAAATCTGTAAAGGCGACATATGCCACCAGTTTTCTTCCAGGTGGGCATAGCTATGTATTTGTCGCCAATGAAATCCCAGGTGTGCTTAAGTGGCTGAAGTGGGGAGTTGTAACGCCACCAACCAATACGCCCTCTCCTCTCCCATCTAACTCTCAGAGTTCATCACCCATCCCAACTCCCACACCTTCTGTTCACACTATTTTTAACTGACGTTGGCGCCAGCGCTCCGCTCTGTTGGTGCATATGGAATGAAATGCCCCTTGTAATACTCACGGGATACTTCCATTTACATCTTTAGAGAGGTTTTGCATGAAACTCAGTGCGATCAAGTCAGCAGTAGTAGTCGCTGGCATATCTGTTGCAGGAATGCTGCTCGGTGGTTCACTCATCGCCCCAGCACAAGCTGCAACTAGTGGAACTCCACTCATCATTTACGCAGCTGAAGGTTATGACCAAGTTGCAGCAGATGCCTTCACCAAGGCAACTGGAATCAAGACAGTTTTGCACGATGACAGCACAGGCCCACTTCTAGCGAAGGTCTCAGCTGAAAAGAGCAACCCACAATTTGGTGTGCTCTGGGTTGATGGCAACACAGCATTCGCTGCTCTTGATAAGCAAGGTCAACTTCTTCCTTACACACCAAAAGCCACCTTCACTGCTGCCGGTAACTCCGTTGTTCCAGCAGATCACTCTTACATTCCAACCGGCTTGACCACAATGGCAGCGCTGATCTACAACTCAGCCAAGGTCAAGGTTCTTCCAAAGAGTTATAACGACCTTCTGAACCCAATGTACAAGGGCCAGATCGGAATGAATGATCCCAACCAATCAGGTCCAACCTTCCCATTCATTGCAGGTTTGATGAACCAATTCGGCGGCAAGTCAGTTACCGCTGGTGAAACTTTCTTGAGCAAGCTGAAGGCGAATGGCCTAGTGGTGAACAACACCAATGGCGATACCTTGCACGCACTTGAGACTGGCGTCATCAACATGGGCTTGATTCAATCTTCAGCAGCGCAAGGAGAAGTTCTTAAGCTGGCAAAGACACCTGTTGCTGGCTTCACACCAAAAGTCATCTACCTCGCGAAGTCAACACTTCTTCCCAGCGTTATCGGTATCGATAAGGGCGCATCCGCTGCAGTACAGGCAGAGGCTAAGAAGTTCATCGACTACGTCTTGTCACCTGCTGGACAAGCAATTATGCAGACCGGAGATCCACAAGGAGATTCTCTCTACTGGCCAATCATCCCTGGCGTAAACCCACTTGCTGGGGCTGGCAGCCTGCCTCCTTCATACCAATCAATCGATCCATACTTCTGGGGTCCTCTTGAGGGTCAGGTAAACGCCTGGTTCACCAAGAATATCCGCGGGTAACTTTTTAACCTGCACATCAGATACCTCACTCGCGTTACTTAATAACGCGAGTGAGGTATCTGCCTTTTCTAGCCCAGATCAAAATGGCGCCGTCATAGATAACTTTTATAGTTCCGGCTGCAACCAAGGGAGCTCCGATTGCGATGTGTTGCAGGGCAGCGCTAATAGTGGGTGCTGCTGGGCGGACCGAATAGCGAGCAGCATTAGTGAGAGCAGCGGCAGCCATTCGGTCTTCCTGCGGAACCACAGCCATGATCAAAGCCTGCCGTGTCGGAATGTCCATCTGCGAAAGAGCCGCGCGCAACATAAGAAAGACGATAGCGACGCGCAGGTTGCCACAGAAGGCAGCGATAATGAAGAAGGTGTTGCTGGCTAAGTGAGTGCTGACCATCGTCGCAACGAGTCCGATGCGCTGCGCTACGAAGGGTGCCAAGAACATACTCATTGCACTCAAGATCGCGAAGGTGAAGAAGAGGTAACCAAGAAGCGCGGCAGATGCGTGGTAGCGCGTGGTCAGGTAATACGAGAGCCATGCCGAAGTGGTGAGCCCACCGGCCGCCGAATCAAAGGCGAAGAGGGTTGATAGTTCGATAATCCGCCTACGCACCGGTGATCCTTTAAGCCCGCGATGCGCTTGGGTACGCGGCGTATCAGGTGGGAGATCGAGCGAATTCGCTAACCACCATCCGAGGAAGCCTAAGGGAACCAAGATATAGAAGCCGATGTAGGTGGTACTAAAGCGATGGATATGGCTGAGCCAACCTTGCGAGAGCGCTCCTAAGGAGCCAAAGGTTGCTGCTACCCCGTTATACCGACCGAAGATCGCAGCAAATCTGCTGCTGTGATGCTCGCGCGAGAGCATCGTCTGCTCCAAAGTTGTCGCGGGACCATTGTCATTGGCATCCGTCGATAGGACCCCTGTCAGCCCCATCAGCGCGATTGTCCATGGCGCCGGATGCAGAGCGATGACCAGACCAACGATTGCAAGGAGGGCATAGATCAATTTGTAGGCGCGCTGCGTTCCGATTCGACCGCCTACTCGTAACAGAAGCAGAGATGCGAGAGCAGCCCCAAGAACGATCGAGCTAAGAACCAGGCCGACTACAAGAGTCGATGCTCCGCTCTTCGCAAGCAAGTGGCCGAGCAGAATTGCAGTAAAACCGTAGGCAAATGCCCGCACTCCCTGCGCAGCGATGATGCGCGAGGTGTTAGTGGCTACTGCGCGCTCCGTGCAACACGAGAGAGGCTGTAAGACAGGAAGAGTGCAACGAAGAGAGGCACGATTCCCCAGACGACGCTGGAAGTTTTGATCAGCGCAGTAATGATGAATGCGGCCACAATTCCTGCTGCGATGCGCCAATCATCTCCAACGATAAAGTCAACCCAGAACTCACCAAACGAGATCAGACCTTGCATGCTCTTGCTGCGCTCAGGCTTCGCCACTGTAGCCTCCGCGACAGGCGCAGATTTAGCAGCTATGGCAACGCGCGGCTTAGTGCGGACCACCTTCAATACTTCAACCAAGATAAATGAGAAGACGGCGACTCCAGCGATCAGAGCGAGCACTGCCCAGTTATCTCCCGGCCATTTCTTGCTGGCGCCGGCAGACCCCTCAGCACCCCAGAAGATTCCAAATGCGGTGAGCATAATGCCCACTCCGAACTTCATCGTATTCTCGGGCACCTTTGCGAGAGGAGCGCGTAGTGCGAATCCGGCCGCTGTGACAATTGCTACTGCTGCTAGCGCGGCAAGTGAAGCGAGACCAACGCGATGGTCAATCGTTCCGAAGGTGAGAACGATGAAGGCGACTTCAAGTCCTTCAAGAAGAACGCCTTTATAAGAAAGGGTGAAGGCATACCAGTCTGCAACGCCGTGACGCGTCTCTTTGGCGGCAATACGTGCAGCAGCAATCTCCTCTTGGAAGATCTTCTCTTCATCATGCAGGGCCTTGTAACCGCTCGATCGCAAGATCGCCTTACGCAACCAAGTAAGACCGAAGACGAGGAGCAGTCCACCAACGACGATACGCAAGAAAGAGATGGGGAGGTGAGAGATCGCTGGGCCGAAGGCGGCGATGATCAGCGCGAGGGTAATCAAACCGGCGATCACGCCGCGCCACGCTGACTTCCAATCGCGAGCGGTACCTGCTGCCAAGACGATTGTGACGGCTTCCACAGCCTCAACGGCGCAGGCAAAGAAGACCGATATAAATAACGCTACTGATGTACCTTGCATGAAAAAGGGCTCCTTAATTTATTTTTTACTGGATGAGAGTTCTTCGATTGGCGCCTCAACGTCTACCTTCTTCTCACTCGGAAAAGCCAGGCAATGATGCGGGTCAATATAGATATCTACCTTAGAGCCTCGAGCGCTCGAATCCGCGTCAAAGACGCTGGAAATCACACCAAATTCGCATTCGACCACATGTTCGTAGCCGCGACCGCGATAGGCCACGTCCAAAACCGTAGCAGGGAGTGAGTTGGAGCTGCGATCTTTGAAACTAGTTGCTCTAGGACGAATCAAAACTTCGACGCTATCACCCACGTTGAGCATTGCAGGAGCACGGCACTCGACGCGACGCTTTCCAAGAGCGACCTCGACTTTGTGTCCCTTTGCTTCCACCACAGTGCCGTGGAAGTTTCCTGAGATTCCAGTAAATGAAGCGACGAAGCGGTTAGCCGGCGTGCGATAGATCTCCTCGGGAGCAGCTATCTGTTGCAGTTCGCCGGCGCGAAGTACACCAATCTGATCAGCCAAGGCAAAGGCTTCTGATTGGTCATGAGTGATGTAGCAGGCGGTGGCACCGATTTCGCGAGTCAACGTTGCAATTTCAACACGTAAACGTTCGCGCAGATCGGCATCCAAGTTGGAGAGCGGCTCGTCGAAGAGGAGCAGCGATGGGCGACCTACAATGGCACGAGCGAGGGCAACGCGCTGCTGTTCACCACCAGAGAGTTGAAACGGGTAGTTGGGACCCTTAGCCGACAGACCTACCCGCTCCAACGCTTCATTGACACGACGATTTGACTCAGTCGTATCAAGGTTGCGTCGCTTCAGTGCATAAGCAACATTTTCAAAGGCAGTCATGTGTGGCCAGAGCGCGTAATCCTGAAAGACCATCGCGAGGTCGCGCTTCTCTGGAGCCATGTGAAATCCATTGTCGGCAACGACGCGATCACCAAATGTGATGCGCCCGGAGTCCAGGCGTTCGATGCCCGCGATGGAGCGAATCAGCGTCGATTTGCCTGAGCCCGATGGACCGAGAAGGACGGTGAAGGTTCCAGGTTCGATGGTGAGGTCAAAATTATTGAGCGCCTTGAGGGCGCCATAGTGCTTTGCAGCGCCTTTGATCTCGACTCTATAAGCCTTTACGGCGCTCTTCTCTTTCATCGTTGGTTTCCTAATCTCTTCCAGCCAGGAGGGGCGAAGCGGTTAAATAAGAAGAAGGCAATTGCGACAACAACGAGCGCCCAAAGGATCGAGAGCACCTCAATCGCGGTACCTCCACCAAAATCAAATCCAGCCAGTGAAAGTTCGATACCCACAGCGACGGGTGGGCTACCAGGGGGATAGAGCAGCTCGGATACTGGCAGTTCAAGAAGTGTTCCAGAGAAAGTTAAGAGCCAAGCAATAAGCAAGGGACGAGCGATAAGCGGCATCGTCACGTCAAACCAGGCACGCGCTCCCCCGCTGCCGTGCACGCGCGCCGCATCCATCATCGACTCTTGAATCTGACCCATATTGCCAACAAGGGATCGTGAGGTGGATGGGAGTGCGTTCGCCGAGTAGGCAAGCGCTAAGAGAAATGAAGTGCCGTAGATATGCAGGCCGAGATCGTTAATAAATTTCAGGTTGTAGGTAAAGATGTAGCCGATGGCGAAGACGATGCCAGGAAGTGCCACTGCTGCAAGAAGGAAGAAATCTACAAAACGCTTACCTCGACTGTTACGCGCTGACGTCAAAACTTTAGATGCAATCGCAGCAAGGCTCACCGCGATGGTCGCCGCGATCAGCGACATTTCAGTCGAGTAGATCAGAGGATTGCGCAAGAAGCGGGAATGTAGTACCCGCGAATAGTTACTGAAGTTAATCGAATAGTGGCTAAGCAGGCTTCCCAACCCTTGTAACATCGATGCAGAGATAGCGCCAAATACTGGAATGCCCAGGGTGATCAATAGCAGGATGATGATGTATCCGCTGGTGGTGATCTTTCCAAAGAGCGAGAGTTTTTGGACAGTGGCAGGACGCGTTCGACCGCTGAGCGTTCTAAAGCTGCGCCCGCGCAGCGCTCGGTTCTGCGCCAAGATCGCAAGGATTACAAGAGAGAGCAGCGTGATACTGGTTGCCGCCGAAACCGGGAAGTCAACCGGGATGGCGTTAATCCCTTGATAGAGCTGGTAGGTCGCAACACTGAAGTGGCCCACGCTCGAAAGCGTTGATGCAACTCCGAAGTCGCTAATCGCTTCGGCAAAGACGATCGCCATTGCAGAGAAGAGTGATGGCGTAAGGAGCGCTGCCATCACCTTGAAGGCCTCTAAGCGCGATCCGCCGTGCACGCGCACAGCCTGCTCAAACTCTTCGCCGAGTCCGCGCATCGCATTAGCAATAACCAAGTATGCAAAAGGAATTCCCTTGACCATCAAGACCATGCAGATGCCGACTGGGCCATAGAGGAGATTGCGGATCGGCTCTACTTGGAAGCCCATGATCTCGAGGATGCCGTGTTGTTCAAAGAGGCGTTGCCAACCGAGGGCAATCAGGTACGAGGGGGCCAAGAAGAGCGCAAAGATTGTTGTGTTCCAGAGAATGCGCGCTGGAGTATTTGTTCTTATAACAAGAAAAGCCATCGACAGCGCAATGGTCATTGCACCGACGGCCGCGACGACTCCCAAGATTAAGGAGTGCAAGAGCGCAACACCGTACGCACCCGAGAAGACCGGCTTAAAACTAGCCAAAGTAAACCATTGGTGGCCTTGTGACATAAGGCGTGGGCTGAAGGCGACTGATAGGAAGAGAACGATCGGGATAACCAAGATGAAGGTGATGAGCGTCCAGAAGACTGCCATCGGGGTGATGCGGATGCGGTTTATTGCCCGCGTAAAGTTCGAGGGTTCATTAGAAAATGGCGCTCGGTGGCGAACTAAGAGTCCACCACCGAGCGCCATTAATTTATCTCTTTGTTATCGGTTAATTACTTAGAGCGGATGTTAGCTGTGAACCAAGCATCAACTTCGCTCTGGAGTGGACCCCAGGTGTAAGGGTTGATGATCTGGTACGAAGCTGGGAGAGCGGGAACATACTTGTTTGGAGTAGTTCCAGAGATTGATGGGTAGCAGAGAACATCTGAGTTCTGAGTTGCATCAGTGGAGGCCAAGATTGATTGACCTGCTGGTGACAGGACGAACTTAACGAATGCCTGAGCTCCAGCAACTTCTGCTGCAGGGCGCTTTCCATCGATAGCCAAAGAGCTTGGCATCAAGGTTGGGCGACCAGGGTAGACAATCTTTGGTGTGTAACCCTTGACAGGGTTTGCAGTGAACTTGATGATCTCAGCGAGTGCTGCAGTGTTCTGAACAAGGCCTTCTTTGATTTGACCGATCTCAAGGGCGTGGATTGTTGGTCCGTTCTTGTCATTTACGACTAGACCATTCTTCTTGAGAGCTAAGAGATAGTTCTTACCGGCATCCTCAGAACCGAGTTGGTTCATGAGCCCTGCAATGAATGGGTAGGTAGGACCAGAGATGTTGGGGTCATTCATGCCAATTACACCCTTGTACGCAGGACGAAGCATCGCGTTGAGAGTAGCCGGTGGGTTTGGAAGCGTTGCTGCGTTGTAGAGACCAGCAACCATCACAGTAGAACCAGTGATCGCGTAAGAGTTGTTCTTTGGCGCTAGGCGCTTTCCGAGTGAAGAGTAGTTTGGCTTGAAGTTAAGAGGTGCGAGTTGACCATTGGTGTCAGCAGCTGCTGCCCATGTATCTCCGTCAGCCCAGAAGAGACCCCATTGTGGGTTGGTGCCTTCTGCAGCAACCTTTGCGAGTAATGGACCAGTAGATCCACCGACATCGACGATCTGGTATTGAGTCTGTGAAGCATTGAATGCTGTGATTTCTGCTGGTGCATAACCGATAGCTTCATAAAGATTGATTGTGATCGGAGCGGCGTGTGCAGCTTGTGCACTAAGGCCAACCGATGCGAGAACGAGCGATGCAGCGATCGCCACGCTCTTCTTGAATGAATTCAAGCGCATGAATATTCCTAACCTTGGATGGACGGGTATGCGCAGTCAACCTGTAGATAGGTGGGATCTGAGGTCTAACAGGTAAACGGTTGATTAAGAGGACATTAATTAAAGATACGTTCCAAATATTCTCGAACCTTGATCGGAATTAATCTATAGAGACGATCCTGCCAGGTTCGGGCTTGCTCAATAGGTGAGACGGCGAGGACTTGTTGATTTGCCGGCGCTTCGGGAGTTGGAACGTTGCGGATTGCAGGTGAGATCTGATCAAGTGAGTCAGCGATAATGATGGTGCTTGATATTGCAGCCATCACCCGCGCGATCTGTCCACTGGCGATGCCCTCGTGATCCGCCAGCGCAATAGCTGTAAGCGCATCAGCACTGTGACGAATTTCAGCGGTCAGCGGATCTTTGACACCGCTATACGGATCAAAGCGAAAATCCTCTGCGCTGACAGTTAGCGCATAACTTGCAGTTGAGAGGAGAGCACCAATCCCCTGGGAGAGCTCGCTCTTCACTCCCCCGTGTAAACGTAGGTCATAAAGAATGCGTGAGGTTGCCCGTGTTTGAACGATCATATGTTCAACAGCGATGCCACGTAGATAAAGTTTTTCCGCATTGTTCGAGCGTGAGGCAGGCAACCACTTGGCAAATGCCCGCGCCTCGATCACTTGATTTCTAATCGTAGGTATCTCTTCGGCTAATAGACGCGCCCGCGCCAACCAGCGACCTGCATCATCCATCGAATAGTTATCAATCAACCCTTCGGCCATCAGAGCCAGCAGCGCCGCGCAGCGATCGGTCAGCGAAGAGATGCGGTCAATCGTGCGCCCAGCGGGTGTCTTGGGGTGGGCAAATGTCGAGAGAGCGATCGCAATACCGGCACCGATGAGCGTGGAGAGCAAGCGTTTGGTTGCAGTTGTTTCACTGAGTCCCGGCCCCAGCACAATCAACGCCGTAACGGGAACGTTAATCGTCGCTACATCCCCCAGGTGCAGCAAACGGGCAGCCACAAGTGAGATGAGAACGGTAATTCCGACGGTGATAAGCCCGTTGCCAAAGTAATGGAGCGCAAGGAGTGCCGCGCCAGCTCCCACAGATGAACCGACAATCTGTCCCACGCCTTCACGTGCTGATTTATGGAGAGATGAGCGAACCGTCAGCGAAGCGACGACAGCAGCGACGAGACCGCCATTGGTAAAGGCCTTATCGCCGGCTTCCCACGCCAGCGCCGCGGCGACAGAGGTGACCAAGACCTGCTGAATCCAGTACCAGCGCACGACAAACTGCTGGAATAACCTCTCCAAACGGATCCTCATAGAGCCAAGGATAGAACTCAAATGTAGAACTCAACCTCATTACGTTGCGAGAGCGAGCGTGTGACCACTTGGTTGGCGCCAATTGTGCTGCCTTCGCCGATCGTGATGTTGCCCAAGACCTTTGCACCAGCGCCAAGAATCACGTTGTTTTCAACGGTGGGGTGGCGCTTGCCCTTGTTGAGAGTGCGACCACCAAGGGTAACGCCGTGATAGATCGTCACGTCATCGCCCACTATCGCAGTCTCACCAATCACTATTCCCATTCCATGATCAATAAAGACGCGTCGCCCAATAACCGCACCGGGGTGGATCTCGATGCCGGTGCGAGACCTAGTGTGATTTGCCAGAACTCGGGCGAGAAAACGTAAGTGATGTGTCCAGAGCCAATGTTGGTAGCGATGCGCCCAGAGCGCGTGCAGACCTGGGTAGGTCAGCGCCACCTCAATTCGACTACGCGCAGCCGGATCTTTTTTAAGTGCCGTGGCGAGATCTTCTGCGATAAATGACATTTACTTTTGTTTTGTATTAAATAGTTGGAGCGACAGGCTCGTCAATAAATTCCTTGTAGAGCGGAGTCGATAGGTAGCGCTCACCGAAGGATGCGAGAACTACAACGATGATCTTGCCAGCGAACTCTGGACGATCTGCAATCTGGGAGACACCCCACAGTGCTGCACCAGATGAAATTCCAGCGAGGATTCCCTCTTCTTGACCGGCGCGCTTGGCATATGTAAATGCCTCTTCGTTTGGTGCAGAGAGAACTTCGTCGTAAATAGTTGTATCCAAAACAGGTGGTACGAAGTTTGCACCAATACCTTGCAATGGGTGACCTGCGGGAGATCCACCTGTCAAAACTGGTGACGCTGCAGGTTGTACTGCAAAGATCTTAATGTTTGGGTTCTTCTCTTTGAGGGCTTGGCCAACACCTGTGATAGTTCCACCGGTACCAATTCCCATCACGACAGCAGCGACCTGACCGTCGGTGTCGTTCCAAATTTCTGCAGCAGTTGTCGCGCGGTGGATTGCTGGACCAGCCTGATTTTCGAATTGGCGAACTAGGACGCCACCCTCTTCAGCACCAATCGCCTCGGCAGCTTCAACGGCTCCACGCATACCTTGAGCCGCAGGAGTCAAAATAAGTTTTGCACCAAGTGCGCGCAACAGTGCGCGACGCTCCTTGGACATTGAGTCAGGCATGGTAAGAACCACTTTGTAACCACGTGCCGCACCCACGGATGCCAGCGCAATACCGGTATTTCCTGATGTCGCCTCAACGATCGTTCCACCTGGCTTGAGTGCACCAGTCTTCTCAGCATCATCGACCATCGCTACTGCCAGACGATCTTTCACCGACGCAGTTGGGTTATAAAACTCCAACTTTGCCG